>NZ_JAFHKI010000082.1 GCF_016937615.1 Pseudomonas lactucae
CCAACACTCGGCACCTCGCTCAGGCTCGGTGTGCCCGGCGTGTTTCGGACGGCGATTCGCCAAACAGCTCACGGTAATGCGTAGCGAAATGGCTCAGGTGAAAAAAGCCCATGCCCACGGCAATCTCGCCGACGTTTTTCTCGCTCGCGGGGGTAGCGATCAACTGTCGCCGGACCGCGTTGAGGCGCAGATTGCGCAGGTACTCGACCGGGCGCATGTCGGTGACGGCCTGGAAGCTGTTCTGCAGGGTCCTGCGACTGACGCGCAACTGTTCGCACAGGTCAAGAATGCTCAACGGTGTATCGCCGCTGGCAATGATTAATTCCTGGCTACGCCGGACCAGATAGGCACTGACGGCAAAATTGCCACGTCGGCAACGCACCTCATCGCCGGCGTGGCTGAACAGATCGAGGAATGCGCCGAGCAGTTCATCCTCCAGCATCTTTTCCGTAGCCGGGTTGATCTCGTGCGCATGTTCCAAAAAGTGACGAAACAGCGGGTGGATGCGCTGGCGAATGCGCAACAGTAACGTTTCATCCACGCTGAGCGCGGACACGCGGGTCAAGCGTTTGAGTTGATCATTGGACAGTTCGAAGGCGGCCAGTTTGGCAAAGCGCAGGGCATCGACATTGAGGGAGAAAAAGTGCGTGCCTTGGGGCGCATGCAACACGAACTCTTCGCCGTCGCGCAGCAGCACCACGCTTTGCGCGCTCACCTGCTGGCCTTGAACCACCGGCGGGCTGCCCAGTGACATGGCCGCGCACAAGCGGCCCTTGGGCGAGCGGCCGTGCTGCACCACGCGCTTGTCGAGCACTTCCTGGAAAATCTGAAAACGGTCGCCGGACAACTGCCACAGTTCGCTGGTCAGGCAACCACGACCGAGTTGGTCATACACCTGCTGCCAGCCCTGGATCGAGCCGGCGTGCTGTTGAGAGTCGTTGAAGGTTCGCACTTGCGCGAGCATATTCGTCATTCCTCGGCGGCCGGTTGCGCATCTTTGGCCTGAAGGGGGCTCTGTCATCCCTGACGGCAGCGGGCGTTTACACGGACGCGACGTCCGCGTGAAACACCAAAGCCAGTTCCGTGCCAAGCATGTGCAGACGATAGGTGCCCGGCTGTATATCCATCGGCGCCAGCAACGCGCCGGACAGCACAATCTGCCCTGCCTGCACGCCCTGCCCCGCGGCCAACAGGCGCCGCACCAGCCAGCACAGGTTGAACAGCGGGCTGTCCTCGCGGGCCTGGGTATCGCCGTGGCCCAATGGCACACCGTCGTGCTCCAGACGATAGGGCACGCAGCCATGCCGTGCAGGATCGAACGGCGTATGCGGCCCCACGCAATACAGCCCGGCGGCGGCGTTGTCGGCGAGGAAGGCGCCCAGCCCGAAACGCCAGCCTTGCCAGCGGCAGTCGGCGATCTCGAACGCCGGCGCCACCTCGGCAATGGCCGCCAGAATCGCCTCGTCACTGTGCTCACCCGGCGTCAACGTGCGCCCGAACACCAGCGCCAGTTCGATTTCCAGCTTGGGCTGGATCAGCCGCGTAAACGCCAGCGTGCTGCCCGCGTCGACTTGCATGGCATCCGTAAGGGCGCCATACACCGGTTCATCAAGGCCAAAACGCGCTTGCGCCGTACGGCCGGCGAAGGCCACTTTCCAGCCACTCACGCGTTCGCCCGCTGCCTGGCGCCGCGCCAATCCTTGATGCAGCAGCGCGTAGCCCTGCAACCGGTCCAGCGTTTCGGGCGGTAACGGCGCCAGCGCCTGGGCACTGCGCTCGGCCTGATGCAGTTGGTCGAGCAGATCAGGGGTGTGGCTCATGACAGTTGCTCCGCGAGTTTGCGCAACACCCCATCCAGGCGTTCGGAGGTGGTAATGGCGGCGACGAAACGGTCCGGACGCACCACGACAATGCAGTCGCGCACCTTGGAGAACCATTCACCCAGGCGGTTATCCACGTCCTCCACACTCAGGGCATCGACGGCCGTCAGCGGCTGGTTGCGCCCCACGCCGCTGCGCGACCGATTGACCTGGATAAAACGCGTGCCCCAACGGGCCCAGTACTCAAGCATCGGTTGGCTGAGCTGTTCACGCGGATTCACCCGGTAACCCAGCACTGCATAACCATGGCCCAGCACCTCGTCCAGGCGGCGGCGCTGGCCCTGGGCGTCTTCGATGTTCGGCTGGATGAACAACTGACCGACCAGATCATCCTCACGCAACTCCGCCCGCTCGTGATAAACCAGGCCCTTGGTGATGGTGGCCTTGGGTTTGAACTTGAACTCCAGCAAGTGCGAGCGCAGGTTGTCGACGCTGTTCACCGCCTGGAACAACCAGTCGCGCACGCCGGCCATCAGCGGGTTGGTCAGGCCCAGGACCGCGCCCATGTTGTCGGCCAGGGCCACCAGTTCGGTAGCATGGCCACGGCGTTCCTGATCGTAGCTGGCCAGAATCGATGGCGCCGCGCGGCCCTGGATGATTGCCGCGAGTTTCCAGGCCACGTTGGCCACGTCGCGCAGGCCGGAGTTGAGGCCCTGCCCGGCCCAGGGCGGCGAAATGTGCGCCGCATCGCCCACCAGTGCCACCCGTCCTTGAACAAACCGCGCCGCAACCCGCGAATGGTGGGTATAGGCACGAATGCGGATGATGTTGAGCTGGTCGACGGCATCGCCGATATGCCCGTGGATCAGTTTGCGAATCGTCGCCTCTTCGCACATTTTCGCTTCGTCTTCGCCCTCCATCAGCATGAACTCCCAACGCCGCTGCTGGTACGGCAGGTAGATGCACACGAATGGTCGCTGCGGATCGGCATGCAACGCGGTGTAGGGCGCATCCAGGGTGTCGTTGGCCGTATCGACCACCACCCATTTACGCGGATGGGTCAGCCCGAGCAGCTCGATCCCCAGTTGTTTGCGCACGGTGGAGCGCCCGCCGTCGGCGCCAATGACATAGTCGGCCTGGAGCTGGTAGATCTCGCCGTCGGCATCGCGCACCTGCAGGGTCACGCCGTGGTCGTCCTGCTCCAGTTCGAGCAATTCATGGCCCTGGCGCAGCTCTACGCCGGCATGCTGCCCGAGGTGTTCACGCAAGGTGCCTTCGAGCAGTTGCTGCATGAAAATATTGCGCATCGGCCAGCCGTACTGCGCGGCACTCGGCTTGACCTCGGCGAAACACACACCGCGTGCGTTGTAATAGCGCAGCGGCACATCGCAAATCATGTCGCGCACCGCCACCTCGGCAATGCCGATGCTCTGCAGCACGCGCAATGCCTCATCGTCCATGCCCACCGCACGCGGGTAAGGCAGGATGCCGTCGGCCAGTTCAAGGACGACGCAGTCGATACCGTACATTCCCATAGAGTGCGCGGCCGTGATCCCGTTGGGGCCACCGCCCACGATGACAACCTGGGTTTTCTCCTGCTTCATCGCTATTCACCGCTTTCCTGTTGTGGTTTTGATCGCGCATCACCCAAGCCTGCACCTTGATCAGTGCAGCCCGTCGATACCTTTTACATCGGCGGCCTGCAGACCGCCCAGCCGCGCATGCAAACGTCCGCGCGTGGCGAAGGCCCAGATCACCACCACCTCGTCCGGCGACGGCCCGTCACCGAAGGTCAGGGAAATACTGTCGTAGTGCGAGCGCACGTACAGCGCGTCCTTGTGGGCCAGGGGCACGTCGATGCTCGTACCGGGGCCGCCACGTTTGCCGGTGGACGGTACCCACGATTTGCCGCCGCCCAGCGCGACGCGGATCGGATCGGCGGCCGGGTTGGTCAGGAACGCGTTGCCGTGCTCATACTCGCCCGCGCTGCCCACCAGGATCGCCTTGCCATAGCTGACAATTGGGTGCGCACCAGCCAATGCCTGGATGCGTCGGCCGAACTCTTCGCCCAGCAGCGGCGACGGCTCGACCAATTGCGCGAGGTCTTCGCTGTAGCGCCCGGCGTAAGGGTTGGCGATCACTGCGGCCACGGCGTATTTGAACAATGGCTCGCCATCGGCCAACTGGCCGGTTTCATTGGCCAGGGTTTCCTCAACGAAGCTGTACCATTTGCGGATGTGATAGCTGGCGAAATTAGCGGTTTTCATCGGATGTGCCTCGGTTCAAAGGAGGGTCGAGTGGGACGAGCGTGTAGTTGCGACTCGGCGCGCCGGCGGCCTTGAAGCGCGCCTTGCCGCGCGCATCGTCGTGCTCGGTCTCAAGAAAGAATTCCATGCGGTTGCAGTCCGGATCGTTGAAATACAGGCCGTGGCCGATTTCATGGTCGGTAATCTTCACCACCTCGACGCCCTTCTTCAGCAACATGCCGTAGAGCTGGCGCAAGGTGGTCATGTCACCGGCGATTTCCAATCCGTAATGCTGCAGCCCCAGCCCGCCCTGGTGAGCGCCGGGTTCTGCGCGAATCAACGCGATGTCGTGGTGCTTGGTGCCAAACGCCATCATCACCCAGCTCTCGCCACGGGCACTCTCGTGCATGCCCAGAATGTCGGCGTACCAGCGCGCCGACACATCAGGATCACTCACCCATAGCGATAAGTGAGTGCGAAGGATTTCGACTTTCATCGCTCGCTACCTCAATGCTGTTTGACGATGGATTGATGCCCTGCCTTGATCTGCGCCACCGCGGGCGTCCAGAGCACGTCGGCGATTTCACTGAACTCGCGCCACTGTTTTTGCCAACCGTCACCGCCGTTCTCGGAGGTGAACAGGTGGCCGTACTTGGTGCCGGCGACGATTTGCCGAGGGTTGGCCGGGTTGAACGCCAGGGCCCAGACACAGGAGTTGGGCTGCTGCGGCAGCGGCAGTACTTCCCAGGTCAGCGCGGCGTCACGTGACACCAGGACCTTGCTGGTGGTGCCGGGAGTGCCATCGGAAATGCTCAGGTACAGCGTATCTTCGCTGCCCAGCGGTGCGTTCATCGCACGCAGGTAATACAAGCCGAAGGCTTCACGGCCGATGATGCCGGTCCAGGTCAGCCCTTCGTCCAGGCTGCGGTAGACCGCGTTGACGCACACCACCACGATGACTTTCTGGCCATGGTTGGGCAGCACCAGGATGTTATGCACGTCCGAGTTGAAGTCCCACAGCAGGCGGTCATCGACGCGGGTCCAGCTGTCGCCCCCATCGCGGGAATGGAACAGCCCGCCTTCCTCCAGGCCGAACCACAACTGGTTGCGGTCGCAGGGGTCGTAGGCGAAGGCCAGCAAACGCGGGCGACTGACGCCATCGCAGAATTCCGGAATCTCCACCGGCGCGCGGTCCCAGCTCGTGCCGCCGTCCAGGGTGCGCCACAGCACGGCGCGCGAGGGCGCGCCGGTGCCGACGAAAATCCGCCGGGCATCCTGCGGGTCCACCGCTACCTTCCACACGGTCTGGCCGTTGAACGGTGAGTCGACCTGCTGCCAGCGCCCGCCGGTGTCGTGGCTGACACACAAGCCGATGTCGGTGCCGGCATAGATCACCTCCGGCGTGCCGGGGTGCAGGCTCAGCGAACGGGTGATCGCGTCGAACTCCAGGTCCTGCCCCAGGCCCAGGCGATGCCAGGTCTTGCCATCGTCGGCGCTGCGGATGATCGCCTGGCCGACGGTGGCGACTAAAAGGGTTCCGTTACTCATCGCAGTTGCTCCTCAGATGAAGATGCCACGGGTGAGGCCGCCGTCGATGCCGATGGATTCACCGGTCACCGCGCCTGCCTTGGGGGACGCCAGGAAACCGATCAACCAGCCCATTTCGATGGGCGCCAGGGTGCGGCGAATCGGCGTGGCGTCGATGTAGCCTTGTTCGACCTGCTCCGGGGTCTTGCCCTGCTTGATCCCTTCGCGCTCGTACAGCTCGCGGATGTGCGGGGTGTCCACCACGCCGGGATGGATCAGGTTGACGGTAATGCCGCTGGCGCCCAACTGGTCGGACAGGGTCTTGGTCATGTGCGCAATGGCCAGGTTACGCATGCCCGACAGCACTTTGCTGCTGCGCCCGGTGAGGCCGCCGATATTGATGATGCGTCCGAAGCCGGCGGCCTTCATGTGCGGGGTCACGGCCTTGGCGCAACGGAAATAGCCGATCACCTTGGTGTTGAGGTCCGACAGCAGTTCATCGTCGCCGGCATGTTCAATGTCATTGCGCACCACGCCGGACGGCGCCGCCGCACCATTGACCAGAATGTCGATACGGCCGAAGTGCTTGTGCGCTGCTTCGACCATGTCCGACACGGCCTTCATGTCATTGGTGTCACAGAACAGCGGCAGCACTTCGTTGCCGGTCTGTGCGCTGATCTCTTCGGCGGCCTGGGTCAGGAACGCCATGCGCCGTGCGCAGATCACCACCTTGCAGCCTTCCTCGGACAGAAAACGTGCGACTTCCTTGCCGATGCCCATCCCACCGCCAGTGACAATGGCCACGCGGCCTTTCAATTCCAGATCCATAGCAACAACCTCGTAGTGATGATTCAGTTCAGGCCAGATCGACGAATACGCTTTTGGTCTCGGTATAGGCGTCGATCACGTTCTTACCCATTTCCCGGCCCCAGCCGGATTGCTTGTAGCCACCGAACGGCGAAGCCGCATCGACGACGTTCCAACAGTTGACCCACACCGAACCGGCCTTGAGCTGCGCCGCCAGGCGGTGCGCCGAGCGCAGGTCACGGGTCCACAGGCCGGCGGCCAGGCCGTACGGCGAATCGTTGGCGCGCAGCACCAGGTCGTCGACTTCGGTCCAACTCATCACGGTGAGCACCGGGCCGAAGATTTCTTCGCGGGCCACGCAGGCGCGCTCGGCACGGTCGAGGAAGACGCTGGGCTCAATGAAATGGCCGCGCTCCAGGTGCGCAGGACGCTCGCCGCCGCAGATCAGTTCGGCGCCCTCCTCCTGGCCGCGCTGCAGGTAGCCCCTGACCGTCTCCAATTGCCGCCCCGACACCAGCGGGCCCATGCTGCTGGCCGGGTCCAGGCCGTTGCCGAGGACATGGGTGGCGGCATGGCGTTGCAGTTCTTCAAGCACCTGGTCAAGCACACTGGCGTGCACATACAGGCGCGACGCGGCGGTGCACACCTGGCCCTGGTTGTAGAAAATCCCATCGGCGGCGCCCTTGGCGGCGCGCACGATGTCGGCGTCGGGCAAGATGATGTTGGGCGATTTGCCGCCGAGCTCCAGCGAGACCTTTTTCATGTTGCGCGTGGCGGCCTGGGCGATCAGCCGGCCGACCTGGGTCGAGCCGGTGAAGGCGATCTTGTCCACGTCGGCATGCTGCGCCAGCGGCGCGCCGGTTTCGGCGCCCAGGCCGGTAATCAGGTTGACCACGCCCGCCGGAAAACCTGCGGCCTCGATCAACTGCACCAGCCGGATCGCCACCAGCGGCGTCTGTTCGGCGGGCTTGAGCACCGCTACGCAGCCGGTCGCCAATGCCGGGCCGAGCTTCCACACGCACATGTTCAGCGGGAAGTTCCACGGCACGATCAAGGCGCACACCCCCACCGGTTCGCGCAGGGTGTAGTTGAGCATCGGCGCGCCGCTGGCCGGCGAGACGGGCAAGGTGCTGCCTTCGATCTTGGTCGGCCAGCCGGCGAAGTAGCGAATGATGGTGGCGGCGCTGGCCGCTTCACCGCGCGCGGTGGCGATGGGCTTGCCGTTCTCCAGGGTGATCAACTGCGCCAGTTCCTCGCGGTGCTGGTCGATAAGATCCGCCAGGCGAAACAGCAACAGGCCACGCCGGGCCGGCGACTGCATCGCCCAGGTGCCGGTAAAGGCCGCGCGGGCGGCTGCGACGGCGGCGTCCACATCACGCTCATCGCTCTGCGCGACTTCCGTCAGGGTCTCCTGGGTGGCCGGATTTTCCACGGCAAAGCGGCGACCGCCGGCGGCGTCCTGCCAGGTTCCGCCGATGAACAGGCGACCGGGCTGCGCCAGGAACGCGCGCACTTCGGGTAACACATCAAGCTGCTTCATCATCGACTCCTTCACAGTGCCATTTCGATCAGGCAAGGCCCCGCATCGGCGGCGGCGTTGGCCAGTGCGCGTTGCAGTTCGGCGTTGGTGTGTACAGTGCGGGACGGCACGCCATAGCCTTTGGCCAGGGCTTTCCAATCGATGCGCGGACGGTCGAGCACGGTCAGCTTGAGGGCCTGGGGATCCAGTTCGGTCATGCCGAAACGGCGCAATTCGTTTTGCAGGATCGCGTAGCGGTGGTTGGCGGCAATCAGGATGACCACCGGCAATTGCTCGCGGGCGATGCTCCACAGGGTCTGGATGGTGTACTGCGCGCTGCCGTCCGATTGCAGGCAGAACACCCGGTTGCCGCGCTCGGCCAGGGCGGCGCCAAAGCCCACCGGAATACCCTGGCCGATTGCGCCGCCGGTGTTGGTCATGACCCGATGCCGCTTGGCACGCGCCGAGGCCGTGAAAAACGGATAACCGCAGGTGCCGCCCTCCACCGAGACGATGCAGTCGTCCGGCAGCGCGGCGGCCAATACCTGGCCGACCGATTGCGCGCTCAAGGCGGCTTCGCCCGGCGGCAGCTGGATGTCCTGCGGGGTGGGCACATAGGCCGGGGCATCCAGCGCATCGGCCAGCGCGGTCAGCGCCCCGGCGACGTCGTCGCGACCTCGGCGAGCGCCAACAGGCGCTCGCGCTCGGCCAGACGCGACGGGATACCTTCATAACCGAAGTAACTGATGGGCTCCGGTACACCGGCGCGCACCACCTTGTCGTATTGCTCAAGGATTTCGATGGCCACTTCCGGGAAATACGGCAGGCGATCCAGGTCCGGCAAACCGCCGCCGCGGTAGCTCAGGCGCGGGAAGGTTTCGGCGAACAGTCGCACGCCGGGCAGTTGCGCCAGGCGCCCCGCCGCTTCCAGTCCGGCCACCGACAAGCCCTGGTCACCGACGATGAATACCAGACGCTGGCCATCGCGCAGCGCCTGGGCCACGGCGTCGATGCGGTCGCCGGCAAAACGTCGCACCGGTGCACTCAGCGGGCTGAACCGGCCGCTGTGGGTCACCGCGTTGGCTTGCAGATCCATCGGCAGAATCAGGCTGGCGATCTGCCCCTTGGCCTGCCAGGCGGCGCGCATGGCCTCCTGCAGGTCTTCGCCGATCCCCGACGCGGTGCGCGAGGTGCGCACCCAGCTGGACACGCTGCCGGCCAGCGCCTGGATATCACTGGCCAGGGGCGGATCGTAATTGACGTGCCACGAAGCGTGGTCGCCGATCACATTGACGATGGGCGTGTTGGCGCGCCGTGCGTTGTGCAGGTTGGCGATGCCATTGGCAAAGCCTGGGCCCAAGTGCGTCAGGGTCATCGCCGGTTTGCCGGCGATGCGGCCATAACCATCCGCCGCACCGGTGCATACCCCTTCGAACAACGACAACACCGGCTTGAGGGCAGGCGCACTGGCCATGGCCGCCACCAGTGGAATCTCGGTGGTCCCCGGGTTGGCGAAGCAGTACTCGATACCGCTTGCCGCCGCCGCATTCACTATCAATTGCGCGCCATTCATTGCCAGCCCTCTCACTTGAGCGTTTTCTGTTGTGAGATTTATCACACACAAAAACATACCAAACAAGAGATTTTTATTAATTTATCTCTTTAATTGAGACTTATTAGAATTTTAAGCACGGCAAAATTGCATTTTTCGCCGATTGGTATAGTGTGACGCAACCCTATAGCCCCACATTGGATCCGTGGCGTTTTCGCCTATAGTGCTTACCCGCGTGCCACCCCCTTTCTAGGAACGAAATGAGCAGCCTGAGCAAATTGCTGAGTGTCCTGGACCTGTTCGGTCCAGCGACGTTGAGGATCGACCCCGACACCATCGCCGAACGCATGGGCCTGTCGCGCGCCACGGCCTATCGCTACGTCAAGGAGTTGTGCGACGCCGGCCTGCTGAGCCGTGTGGATGCCGGCAGCTATGGCCTTGGCCCACGGGTGATCGAGTTGGACTGGAGAATGCGCCAGTACGACCCCATCCTCCTGGCCGGGCGCGAACTGATGCACGAGCTGTCGGCGCAAACCGGCCTGGCGGTGTTTGCCAGCGTGTTTTATGACGGGCGCATCATCAACACCTACATCGCCGAACCCACCGATACGTATCACTTCTCCTTCGGGCGCGGGCACCCGCTGCCGTTCTTTCGCGGGGCTCAATCCAAGGTGTTGATCGCCTTCCAGAAAGGTCGACGCTTGCAACGCCTGTTCGAAGAACATATGGCCGGCGATCCGGACAGCCCTTACGACTGGGCAAGTTTTGCCAAGGCCGCCAAGAAGATCCGCAAGGACGGCTATTGCCTGACCCACGACGAGCTCAACCTGGGCCTGACCGGCATCGCCGCACCGATCATCCAGCCGGATATCGACGAGGTGATCGGCAGCCTGTCCGCCGTCGGCAGCACCCAGAGCTTCAAGCTGCTGCGCCAGGAAACCGTGATCGAGATGGTGATGGACACCACACGGCGTATCGCCGAGAACATGCGCAATCACACCCACACCGCCGCGCCCTGAAGCGCGACGGTCGTGGCGGGTCAGAACGGTACGGCGACGGTCAACTGGCTGTACAGGTTGGTGCCGTTGCCCACGGTCTGGTTACCGCCGCTGGTGGCGTCCTCCTTGGGTTTGTAGAGGCCGATCAGCGGGGTGATGATCAAGTGCGGGTTGACCGCCCACTCGGCATACACATCCAGCTCCTGTGCATTGAGGTTCAGCGCATTGCTTTTGCGCACGGTGTCGAAGTCGAAGTACAGCGCGCCCAGGGTAAGATTTTCCAGGGGCATGGCCTTGAGACCCACGTGCTGGATGCGGGTGTTGCTGTTGAACGGCCCGGCATAGTTACCGGCGACTTCACCCTGCAACCAGGTGCCGTAGCCGGCGCTCAGGCCGGTGAACAGCGAATCCCACTTCTGTGAATAACGGGTGTAGCGATAGGTGACCTTCGGCGTCCACGCGACATCGGCGAAGGTATACCCGGCTTCGCCGTACCAGGCTTTTTCGGGTCCGCTGTCCTTGTCCTGCCAGGCATATTCGAACGCCAGGTTCACGTTCGGCAGGCCGGCGTCGCCCTCACCGCGCACGCTGTAGACATTCATGCCCTTGCGCTGGCGCTGAAAGTCACTGGCCCAGCGGTCGTTGACATCGATGCCATGCACCCAGGTCAACCCCAGGGTGCCGGGCTTGGTGGTGTAATCCAGCGTGCCTGCGGCAACTTCGCTTTCAGCCTGGGCGCGGTTGTCTGACTTGAGCCACAGCAGGCTGCCGTGCAAGCCGTCCTTGCCGCCCAGGCGCAGGAACGTGGTCTGATCGAAGGCATGCCGCGCGGCCAGGTAATACGCCCCGCCGCGGTTCAGCGCGCCATCGGCCGGACCCTTGCCCAGGTTCGGGCCGTCGTCGTTGATCAGGAAGCCGCTACCCAGCTTGACCACCTGGCGCCCACCGGAAATATCCACGCCGTCCTGGCCCAAGGCCGGAAACAGGTCGCCGGAGCGCCAACCCAGGTAAGCATCTTCGATCTTGGTCGTGCGTTCGTTGCCAAGGGTGTTGCCGGCCGGGTCACCCTCCCCCCAGGTAGCGGAACTGACCAGCGCGAAGGCGCCATAGGCGGTGCCATTGCCGGCCAGGGACTGGTCGCCGCTCAAGCCATACTTGATGAAACCTTCGCGCCAGGTGGAACCACCCGACGTGCCGTCGTAGTTCTTGCGGCTGTTGAACATGCCGAATACGGCGGTCATGTCGGCATTGAGATGGCGGCTCTCGTCGCTGTACAGTTCATAGGCCTGAGCCTGACTGATCGCGCAAAGCGTCAACGTACACGCCAATGTGCCGCTGAGAATTGAAGTGGCTGGATACCGCATGATCGAAGCTCCTCGGGATGCGCCTTTAAAGGCTGTCTTAGTTATTGGGCATAAGAGAGGCGCAGCGTTGCCGCGCCAGGTAGGCAGGGCTTACTCAGCAGCACGCTTATTGACAAACAGCAGCTGTTGACCGGTGAACTCGAGCAGCCCCTCCAGGCCGAACTCGACGCCGAAACCGGACATCTTGCTGCCGCCGAATGGGGTATTGGGCTGGATGCGCGCGTGACAATTGACCCACGCCACACCGCTTTCCAGGCGGCCGGCCAACGCCTGCGCCTGCTCCACATCCGGCCCCCATACCGAGCCGCCCAGGCCCATGTCGCCGGCGTTGGCGCGGCTCAGCACCTCTTCGACATCGCGGTAGGCAATCAGCGGCAACACCGGCCCGAACTGTTCCTCGTCGACCAGGCGCTGGCCGTCGGTCACATCCGCCACCAGGGTGGGTGGGTAAAAGAAGCCGGGGCGATCCAGCCGTGCGCCGCCGCACAACACCCGCGCCCCTTGGGCCCGGGCATCCTCGACCAACGCCTCGACCAGCTTGAGTTGATCGAGGTTCTGCACCGGGCCGAAGTTGACGCCGGGCTCGAGGCCGTCGCCCACCACCTGACGCCCCGCAATCAGCGTCAAGGCATCGGCAAATTCCTGATACTGGGACTCATGGATATACAAGCGCTTGAGCGCCGCGCAGGTCTGGCCCATGTTCAGAAACGCCGCCTGGAAAATCTCTTCGGCCACCTGCGCAACCGGCGTGCCCGGCAATACGATGGCAGCGTCGTTGCCGCCCAGCTCCAGGGTCAGGCGCTTGAGGTTAGTGGCCGCGCCACGCATTACGCTCTGGCCGGTGGCGGTGGAACCGGTGAACACGATTTTCTGGATACCGGGGTGCGCGGTGATCGCACTGCCGAACCCCTGCTCGCCGGTCACGCAGTTGATCACCCCCTTGGGCACGCGCCGCGCAATGATCTCCACCAGGCGCAGGGTGCTCAGCGGCGTCAGGCTCGACGGTTTGCTGATCACGCAGTTGCCGGCCCTCAGCGCCGGCATGATGTGCCACACCGCGATCATGAACGGCCAGTTCCACGGTGTGATGGAGGCCACCACTCCCAGCGGCTTGCGGTGCAATTCGACGCGCTGGGTCGGGGTTTCTTCCACCAACTCCACGTCGATCTGTTGCCCGGCAGCGTAGCGGGTCCAGGCGGCGGCCCCCATGACTTCGGAAAACGCCAGTTCCAGCGGTTTGCCTTGTTCACGCACGATCAGCCGGGCCAGTGCGTCGGCGTCCTGCTCAATGTCATCGGCAATCGCGCCGAGGTGCTCGCACCGCAGCGCATGCGAACTGTGGCGCCACGTCTTGAAGGCGGCCTGGGCGGCGTTCACCGCCGCGTCCAATTGGGCCAATGAGCCGGCCGGGCATTGCGCGAAGGCGGCGCCAGTGGCGGGATTGATCACATCAAACTGCCCGTTTTCACCGGCAACCTGGACCCCATTGATAAGCATTGTGTAGTGCTGCATGTGGAAGCTTCCTTTAACGCAGACGAGCCGTGTCGTGCGACGACAACTGAGCTCGCAGTAGGTGTAGGGGTGGAACGTGCCTTAGAGCTTGTGGCTACCCAGGGCCAGGAACCGCTGCGGCGAAACCTTGCGCAGGCGCGCGGCCAGGTAGACGCCGGCCAACAAGGCCGCAGGAATGACCGCACACAGACCGTAGGACAAAAGCTGGCTGGCACCGGTCAGCACATCGAAATGCACCACCGCCAGCACCAGCACCATCAGCAAGGCCAGGCAGGAGAAAATCGGCAGGATGCGCCCGCGCCAGAGGCCGACCTTGAGCTCGGGATGCCGGTGGAAGTACACGCACACCGCGACCGAGGTCATCGCCATCAGCAAGATCACGCACAGGGTGGCCAGGTTGGAGAACCAGGCGAACAGCTGCAGGATCGGATCGGCGTCCATCGCCGCGAAAATCAGCACCACTACCGCGGCGATCAGGCTTTGCAGCGCCGAGCCCATATGCGGGCTTTGGTGCACACGGTGGGTAGTGCCCAGCAGGCTGTGCAGCAAACCATCACGCCCGATGGCGTAGAAATAACGCGCAGCGGCGTTATGAAACGCGAGCAGTCCGGCATAGATGCTGACCATGAACAACACCCGAATGATCTGGGTCAGGTGTGGCCCGACAAAGTGGTCGGACATGCCGTAGATAAACGTGGTTGGGTCCTGCAGGGCTTGCAGCATCGGCACGATCTTGTCCGCGCCCACGCCCACCACCATCGCCCACACCGAGAGCGCATAGAACCCGCCGATCAGCAGCACCGAGCTGTAGGTCGCAATCGGAATCGTGCGCTGCGGGTTTTTCGCCTCCTCGCCATAAATGGTGGTGGCCTCGAAGCCGATGAAGGCGGCAAAGCAGAACAGCAGACCGATCGACGGCGTGCCGCTGAATACGTGCTGGCTGCTGAAGGAATCAAGGTTGACGCCGCTGTCGCCACCGGTCTTCAGAATGGCGAAATCCAGGGTGAGGATCGCCAGGTATTCAGCGATCACCACCACCGACAAGACCCGCGCCGACAGGTCGATCTTGCGGTAGCCGAGAATCGCAATACTGGCCATCGCCAGCAGCGAATAGGACCACCAGGGCAATACCAGGCCGAAGACACTTTCCATGGTGCCGCTGACCACGCCACCGAACATGCCATACAAGGCAATCTGCAGAATGTTGTAGGCAAACATCGCCAGCACCGCCGCCGAGCCGCCGGCCAGGCCGCCCAGGCCACGCGAGGTAAAGGCGTAGAAACCGCCGGCGTTGGTGACATGCCGCGCCATGGTGGTGTAACCCACCGAGAACGCCATCAGCACCGCCAGCGCCAGCAACAGCAACGCCGGGGTGCCGGCGCCGTTGCCCAGCATGATGCCGATCGGGAAACCGCCGGCAATCACGCTGAGCGGACTGGCCGCCGAAATCACGAAGAAGATGATGAAGCCGACACCCAGGGCGCCACGCTTGAGCTCCGTAGAGCCATTGACCGGCATTATTACACTCATGTTATTGACCTTATTGTATGAGGCAGTCGCTGTGGGGTGGCGCCGATTCAGCCGCTATCGGTGCCGGGTAGCGCTTTTATTCTGGAGATTGCACGCTGGATTCGATCCTATGCCCGCCCTCGGAAGCCTCGCTATCCCAAATCGGTAACATCGCCGCGAGTGCCCCAAAACAGGTCGCCGCGCCGCCACACTCCCCGCCGATTTGGGATAGCCGCGTGCAGATCCCAATCTGCATGCTAGGTTCAGGCGTCCTCTGCCCGGCTGTCGGCCAGTGGCGTCAAGCGCCGGTCAACCCTTGGCCAATGCCTATGCTGAAAACGTGGTGCAGGCCGATGCACTGACAACCCCAATAAGAAATCGGTGGCCCACGCCAACCGATGATCGATCAACACGCTGTTCACCCGTGAGATAGCCCAATGTTCGACACCCTCTCCATTCGCTTGAAAATAGTCCTGTTGTCGGGCTTGTGCCTGCTGGGCGTGATCAGTCTGATCGTCGGCATGAACCTCTACCAGAGTAGCCAGAACAATCGGCTGATCAGCATCTCAAGCAGTCGGATGCTCACGGACAGTGGCGAGAACCTGCTGCAGGCCAAGGCCGCCGAGCAGGCAAGCAACCTGCAGCGGGTGTTCGGCAGCAGCTTGCAGATCATCAGCGCCTTTGCCGACCAGGCAGCCAACCTGCGCAGCATGGCCGCCCAGCGCGGGTTGGCCGCCACGACCCTGCGTGAAGAACTCAACCAGGGGCTCAAGACAACGTTCGACCGCAACCCGCAGGTACTGGGGCTTTGGCTGGTCTACGAATCGAATGCGCTGGACGGTAAAGACGCCGAGTTCGCCAACGACGCCGCACGCGCCTCCAACGAAAACGGACGCTTTGCCAGCGCCTGGAACCGGGGCGCCGGCACAGCGGTGAATATCCTGATCCCCGAAGCCGATTTGCAGAAAACCGAACTGAGCATCAGCGGCACGCCTTACAACAGTTGGTACACCTGCCCGCGCGACACCCGGCGCACCTGCCTGATGGCGCCCTACGCCGACACCCAGGCCGGGCAGGTGCAACTGATGACCACCTTGTCCATGCCCTTGATAGTGGATGGCAAGGTGATCGGCACCCTCGGCGTGGACCTCGCGCTCGGCGCCCTGCAAGCCGCCGCCAGCGATGCCCAGCGCGCGCTGTTCGACGGTTCGGGGCGCATGCTGATTGTCTCCGACAGCGGCGTGCTCGCCGCTTACAGCAGCGATGCCAGCCAGATCGGCAAACCCATCAGCGCGCCGCTGGCGCAGGAAGGCCAGGCCGTGCTCAGCGCGCTGGCACAGAAACAACCAAGCGTGCTGGCCCAGGATAAATCGATACGCGCGGTCTACCCTGTCGCGCCGATCCCCGAAGCAGCGCCGTGGGGCGTGGTCATCGACCTGCCCAGGGAGGTCTTGCTGGCCGACTCGGCGAAGCTGCAATCCTTGCTGGACCAGACCCAGACCCGCGACACCCTGGTGTCGCTGCTGGTGGCCATCGGTGCCGGGCTGCTGGGCCTGCTGTTGATCTGGCTCACCGCGTCCGGCGTGACGCGCCCGATCAACAGCGTCGCGCAGATGCTCAAGGCGATTGCCAGCGGCGACGGCGACCTGACTCAACGGCTCGATTACCGCAAAAAGGACGAACTGGGCGAACTGGTGCAGTGGTTCAACCGCTTTCTCGACAAGCTGCAACCGACCATTGCGCAGATCAAGCAGAGCATCACGGATGCCCGTGGCACCGCCGACCAGTCCTCGGAAATCGCGCGGCAGACCAGTGAAGGCATGCAGGTGCAATTTCGCGAGATCGATCAGTTGGCAACCGCCTCCAACGAGATGAGCGCCACGGCGCACGAAGTCGCCAGCAGCGCGTCAAATGCCGCCCAGGCAGCCCGGGGTGCCGACCAGGCGTCCCAAGAGGGCATCAGCATCATCGAACGCAGCACGAAGGACATCAACGCCCTGGCCGATGAGGTCAGCAAGGCCGTGGCCGAAGTCGAAGCACTGGCGGTCAACAGCGAGCAGATCGGCTCGGTGCTGGAGGTGATCCGCAGCATTGCCGAACAAACCAACCTGCTGGCGCTCAACGCCGCGATCGAGGCCGCGCGTGCCGGCGAAAGCGGTCGCGGGTTTGCGGTGGTTGCCGATGAAGTGCGCAACCTGGCCAAGCGCACTCAGGATTCGGTGGAGGAAATCCGCCAAGTGATCGAACGCATCCAGACCGGCACGCGTGGCGTGGTGGCCGTCATGCACTCAAGCCAGGCGCAGGCCCAGAGCAACGCCAGACAGATCCACCATGCCGTGCAAGCGCTTGGCAAAATCAGCCAGGCGGTGACGGTGATCAGCGATATGAACCTGCAGATCGCCAGTGCGGCGGAGGAACAAAGTGCGGTGGCCGAGGAGGTCAATCGCAACGTTTCGACCATTCGCGGGGTGACCGAGACGCTGACGGAACAGGCTGCCGAATCGGCGCAGGTCAGCAGCCAGCTCAATGCTCGAGCCAATCATCAAATGCAGTTGATGGACCAGTTCCGCGCCTAGGCTGCGGCGGGGCCAGGCTATTGCTGCGCCATGGTGGGCGGGTATTCAGGCGCGCGCGCAGGCGGGAATCGCAGCACGCGCGGTTTGGGAGGGCAACTCGGCGAACAGGGCGTGGTACTCCTCGGCGAAATGGCTGAGGTGATAGAAACCCCATTGGGCGGCGGCATCGCCGATCGAGAGACGGGACGCGGCGGTCGACATCAAGGCACGGCGCACCCCATTGAGCCGCACCGAGCGCAGGTAGTTCAGCGGTGTGGTCTCGGCCACCGCGCGAAAGCTGTTCTGCACGGTGCGTCGACTCACCTGGAGGCGCTCGCACAATTGGATCACGCTGGGCACGTTGAGCATCTCGGCGGTGGTCAGCCGGTGGCATTTCTCGACGATGAAACTGCGGGTGGAACTCGGGCTACGCTGCTGCTTGTCACAGGCCGGGTCGGTGAGCAGCTGCATCAACTCATCGAGCAGAGCCTGCTCCAGCCTGGGCTCACACCCGCTGTCGGGCGCCTGGTCGGTCACCGCCAGGGACAGCATCGCCAGCAATCGCCCTCGGGCCTGGGCAAAGCGCTGCGCGCAGACCCGGATCACCGGCTGACGCAGCAACCGACTGATCTCCTTGGCCGACGCCGTGTGCGCCAACGCCTGCTCGAACCATTCGCGCTCGAACGTGACGGACAACAGCTCCATGCCCATCGGCATATGGAACATGAACTCCTCGCCGCCGTGCAGAAAAAACAGGCTGCTGTCGTCCACCTCGCGACCCTGCATGCGCGTCGAACCCGGCACGCTGATCGGCACGGCGAAGCACATCTTGCCGCGCGGCGCCACGCCATGCTGCACCACGCGCTGGTTGATCTGCTCACGGAACACGTGGCAACGCGCGGTCGTCAGTTGCATCAAAGAACTTTCGGCCAGGCCGGCGGTTAACTGGCTGTAGTCCTGGCTCCACTCCTGAACAGTGGCCGCATGTACATGGATATCGCGAAAGTGGCTGACATGGTGATTTGTCATGATGCGTAAAACCTCTGTCGATATCAGGTTTTTAGCCCGCAATGTTTGCGATATTCCCACACAGAAAAAATATTGCAAAATTCTTTCTGCCATTGGCCATTCGTCGACAACTGCGCGCTTTTCCCTGCGTCGATTTGCCGATTCGGGCTAACGGTCAAGGCTTCACCATGAGAATGATCGGCACACTGAAAACCGTCAGCCAGAGAGTTCGTCATGAGTGAGTCCAAACTAGAAGCCCTGCATTTCGCGGATGCCCCGCGCATGATTTCCAAAACCCTGCCCGGCCCCATGACCCGCGAGGCGCTGGCGCTGTCGGCGCGTACGGAGTCGATGGCGCGCGGCGGCGGGCGCATGCCGATCGCGATGGACCGCGCGTTCGGCGCGACCTTCAAGGACCCTGACGGCAACACTTACATCGACTTGTCCGCGGGCGTGGGCGTCAGCAGCGTCGGCCGCTGCCACCCGAAGGTGGTGCAGGCCATCCGCGACCAATCCGAAGTGCTGATGCACGCCCTGGAAATCAACAGCACCCGCCGCACCGCACTCGCAGCCAAACTTTCCGAGATCGCGCCCGAAGGCCTGCGCGGCGACTGCATCACGTTCTTTACACAAAGCGGCAGCGATGCGTTGGAGGCGGCAGTCAAGTTCGCCAAACGTATCACCGGGCGTCACCAGATCCTCGCCTTCCACGGCGGCTACCACGGTGTGTGGAACGCCTCTGGCGCGCTCACCACCGGCACGGCCTACCGCAAGGGCTATGGCCCGATGATGGGCGGCGTGATCCATGCGCCCTACCCCTACGCCTACCGCTTTCCTTTCGATACCACGCACCGCAGCGCCGAGCAGATCGCCGGCGACTACGTGGATTACCTGCTGAACAGCCCCTACACCGCCGCCGATGACGTGGCCGCCGTGATTGTCGAACCGGTGCAGGGCGAAGGCGGCTACGTGCCACCCTCGCCGGAGTTCCTGCAACTGCTGCGCAAAGCCTGCGACCGCGCCGGCGCGCTGCTGATCGTCGATGAAGTGCAATCCGGCGCAGGGCGCACCGGCAAGATGTGGGCGGTGGAGCATTCCGGCGTGAAGCCCGACATGCTCACGTTCGGCAAGGGCATCGGCAGCGACCTGCCGATGGCCGGGCTGATCATGCGCTCGGACCTGGCGGCCGCGATTCCCG
The DNA here is from genome assembly GCF_016937615.1 of Pseudomonas lactucae. GTDB lineage: Bacteria > Pseudomonadota > Gammaproteobacteria > Pseudomonadales > Pseudomonadaceae > Aquipseudomonas > Aquipseudomonas lactucae. Next base: position 19,616 of record NZ_JAFHKI010000082.1, read on the forward strand.
ACGGGTCGATGCCCAATACCTTCGCTGCCAACTCGCTGTCCGCGGCCGTGGCGTTGACCAACATTAGCATCCTGCAAGACCCGGAACTCGGCCTGCTTGAACGCGCCCACACCCTGGGGCTGGAAGCGCAGGCACACATACGCGGTTTCAACAGCCGATGGGTGGGTGAAGTGCGCGGCCGTGGCCTGATGATCGGTATCGAACTGGTCGAAGACGCCGCCACCAAGACGCCGCTGGCGGGCGAAAAAATCGGCCGGCTGATGGGCTACCTGATGAACCACGGCGTACTGATGATCCCGTGCGGCCGCTACGGCAACGTCATGCGCGTGATGCCATCGCTGACGATCCCGCGCGCGATGTTCTTCAAGGCGCTGGACATCTTCGGCGACGCCCTGGCCTCCCTCGAGGCATGAGGTGTATGCCTCCTGCTCATCACCCCTGGACACTCACATGAATCAACACCTGAACCACTTCATCCAAGGCGCGCCGCGCGAAGCCAGCGACGGTGGGCGCATCCCGCTCATCGACCCTGTGACCGAACAGATATACGGCAGTTGCGCACGCGGCACCGTCGACGATGTGGCGCGTGCCGTGGCAGCGGCACACGCCCAGCTTGAGGGCGGAGATTGGAGCCGGCTCGACGGCGCCCAGCGTGGTCGACTGCTGTCGAAACTGGCCGACCTGGTGGAGCGTGACAGCGAGGTGCTGGCCGACATGGACGCCAGCGCCATCGGTCGCTCCCCCCTCGAACCGCGCCGGATGGACCTGCCCAATGCCATCGCCAACCTGCGCGCCGCCGCCGGCTGGGCCAACCAGCTGGAGGGCCGCACCATCCCTACCGGCGGTTACTTCGGCAGCAAGACGCTCTCGTACACGGTGCGCGAACCGGTGGGCGTAGTAGGCGCCATCGTGCCGTGGAATTCACCGCTGATGATCACCGTGTGGAAGCTCGCCGCACTGCTGGCGGCAGGTTGTACCGTGGTGGTCAAACCCGCGGAAGAGACCCCACAGTCGGCCCTGCACCTGGCGGTGCTGGCGCAGGAAGCGGGCTTTCCGGATGGCGTGATCAACGTGGTCACCGGCTACGGCGCGCAAGTGGGCCGCGCCCTGTGCGAGCACCCACACGTCGCCAAAATCAGCTTCACCGGCAGCCCCGAGGCCGGGCGCGAGATCCAGCGCACCGCCGGCGTGCTGTTCAAGCACGTAGCACTGGAGCTGGGCGGCAAAAGCCCGCAGATCGTGTTCGACGACGCGCTATTCGATGACGCGCTGTTCGGCTGCGCACTGGGCCTGTTCGTCAACCAGGGGCAGATCTGTGCCTCCGGTTCGCGCATCCTGGTCCAGCGCAGCCTGGCCGAACGCTTCGCCGCCGCACTGGCCGATGCCGCACGCGCGGTCAAGGTCGGTGACCCACGCGAGCCCGACGTGCAAATGGGACCGGTGGCCAAGAAAGCGCAGTTCGACCGCGTCAACCGTTACATCCAGCTGGGTATCGATCAGGGCGCAACGCTGCTGGCCGGCGGGGTCTCCACCCCTGGGCAAGGCTGGTTCGTACGCCCGACGATCTTCGCCAACGCGCGCAACGACATGGCGATCGCCCAGGACGAAATCTTCGGGCCGGTCGGCACGGTGATCACGTTCGACAGCGAAGCAGAGGCCGTGGCCCTGGCCAACGACTGCGCTTACGGCCTGGCGGCCACGGTCTGGACCACCGACCTGGCACGCGCGCACCGCGTGGCCGCGCAGGTCAAGGCCGGCGCCATCGGCATCAACTGCTGGAGCCCACTGGACGCCAACCTGCCCTGGGGTGGCGTCAAGGCCAGCGGTCTGGGTCGTGAAGGCGGGTTTGGCGGCGCGCAGGCCTACACCGAGGAAAAAGTCATCACCGTGCTGCTGCCCGACTAAACCCACGTCCCACCCAGCCACCCTGCGGCCCTCTGCCTGCGGGGCGGCCATCCAACCGTGCATTCCTCACGCCTTAGATGATCAATGGAGAGCCTGCGATGAACCCGATAGATCAACCGACAATAGATCGGTATCCGACCTCCCTGCGCGTCTTGCACTGGGTCCGTGCCGTGCTCATCCTGGGCCTGCTCTGGGCGGGCTGGCACATGACCGGCCTGAACGATGAAGTGGCAAGCAAATACGCGCTCTATTACCCCTGGCACAAATCCTTCGGCGTGCTGACGTTTTTGTTGGTGCTCACCCAGATCGCCCTGCGCTGGCGGGCACCGAGCATTCCGCAACCGCTGGAAACCCTGGCCCCGCACGAACGGATGTTGTCCAGGCTCACGCAACGCGTCATGTATGCGCTATTGGTGATCGTGCCGTTGATGGGCTACTCCATGTCGAGCACTTACACCATGAGTGATGGGGTGTTCTTTTTCGGAGTGAACCTGCCGGAGCTGCTGCCCAAGAATGACGCCTGGTTTGTCGTCTTCCAATGGCTGCACAAAATACTCGCCTATACCCTGCTCGGGCTGATCGTGCTGCATGTGGTGGGCGCCCTCAAGCATCGGTTTTACGACCGAGACCCTCGTAACGATGTTCTGCGCCGCATGCTCTGACCGGATGAGGCGTTGGCGCAAGATGCCAACGCCTTGCGCGAACGCTGGATGAAAAATTTGCCGTGGCCAATTGTAAGGAGGGGAATAGAACGCAGCAGTAGACGGATGCCAGTGAAATACTGCAGACGAAAAAAAGCCCGCTCAATGAGCGGGCTTCTTGTGGCGGCCTGGCGTTCAGCGTTCCAGGTAACCGAATATGGCGCAGCGGACGGGACTCGAACCCGCGACCCCCGGCGTGACAGGCCGGTATTCTAACCGACTGAACTACCGCTGCGCGTAACACATGAAGCGAATGGTGGGTGATGACGGGATCGAACCGCCGACCCTCTGCTTGTAAGGCAGATGCTCTCCCAGCTGAGCTAATCACCCTTCGTCTCGGTGTGGCGCGCATTCTACGGAGCGACCCTGGGTCTGGCAAGCACTTTCTTAAATCTTTTTTTTGAGGCCTTCCAATGGCTTAGGCAGGGTTGGCCTGAGCCTCTATCAAGAGAATAATGCCCCCCTTTGTATAAAGGAGAGACTCACCCCATGTGGTTCAAGAACCTGCTTATCTATCGCCTGACCCAAGATCTGCCTGTTGATGCCGAGGCGTTGGAAGCGGCCATGGCCACCAAGCTGGCGCGCCCTTGTGCAAGCCAGGAGTTGACTACTTACGGTTTCGTCGCGCCGTTCGGTAAAGGCGAAGACGCGCCCCTGGTACACGTCAGCGGCGACTTCCTGTTGATCGCCGCACGCAAGGAAGAACGCATCCTGCCGGGCAGTGTCGTGCGTGACGCGCTCAAAGAGAAAGTCGAAGAAATCGAGGCCGAGCAAATGCGCAAGGTCTACAAGAAGGAACGCGACCAGATCAAGGATGAAATCATCCAGGCCTTCCTGCCGCGCGCGTTTATCCGTCGCTCGTCGACCTTCGCCGCCATCGCGCCGAAACAAGGCCTGATCCTGGTGAACTCGGCCAGCCCGAAACGCGCCGAAGACTTGCTGTCGACCCTGCGTGAAGTGATCGGCACCCTGCCGGTACGCCCACTCACGGTGAAAACCGCACCGACCGCAATCATGACCGACTGGGTCACTACCCAGAAACCGGCGGATGATTTCTTCGTCCTCGACGAATGCGAACTGCGCGACACCCACGAAGACGGCGGCATTGTGCGTTGCAAGCGCCAGGACCTGACCGGCGAAGAAATCCAACTGCACCTGACCACCGGCAAGGTCGTGACGCAACTGTCCCTGGCCTGGCAAGACAAGCTGTCCTTCATGCTCGACGACAAAATGACCGTCAAGCGCCTGAAGTTCGAAGACCTGCTGCAAGACCAGGCGGAACAGGACGGCGGCGACGAGGCACTGGGCCAACTGGATGCCAGCTTTACCCTGATGATGCTGACCTTTGGCGAGTTCTTGCCGGCGTTGGTTGAGGCACTGGGCGGCGAAGAAACGCCACAGGGTATCTAAGCCGTGTGAAGATCAAAATGTGGGAGGGGCGGTGCGACGATTCGACTTGCTCCCTCCCATATTTGATCGCATTTGCACTCCAAGAATTTAATAACAAGGACCTCCCCATGCGCGCACTCGCCGCCATGAGCCGCTTCGTCGGCAATACCTTCGCCTACTGGGTGTTGATTTTCGCCGTCGTGGCCTTTCTCGAACCCGGCTGGTTCATCGGCCTGAAAAGCGCCATCGTCCCGCTGCTGGGACTGGTGATGTTCGGCATGGGGCTGACCCTCAAACTCGACGATTTCGCCGAAGTCGCCCGCCATCCCTGGCGCGTGGCGCTGGGCGTGGTTGCGCACTTCGTGATCATGCCGGGCGTGGCCTGGGTGTTGTGTCAGGTGTTCCACTTGCCGCCGGAAATCGCCGTCGGCGTAATCCTGGTCGGTTGCTGCCCAAGCGGCACCTCGTCCAATGTGATGACCTGGCTCGCGCGCGGCGATCTGGCGTTGTCGGTGGCCATCGCCGCCGTCACCACCCTCCTCGCCCCGCTGCTTACCCCGGCGCTGATCTGGTTGTTGGCCTCGGCCTGGTTGCCAGTGTCGTTCATGGAGTTGTTCTGGTCGATCCTGCAAGTGGTACTGCTGCCGATCGTGCTCGGCGTGGTTGCGCAGCGCCTGCTCGGCACGCGGGTGCGCCATGCGGTGGAGGTGTTGCCGCTGGTGTCGGTGATCAGCATCGTGATCATCGTTGCGGCGGTGGTTGCCGCCAGCCAGGCGAAGATTGCCGAATCGGGCCTGCTGATCATGGCCGTGGTGATGTTGCACAACAGCTTCGGTTTTTTACTGGGTTACTTCACCGGCCGCGTGTTCAAGCTGCCCTTGGCGCAACGCAAATCGCTGGCGCTGGAAGTGGGCATGCAGAACTCCGGGCTGGGCGCCGCATTGGCCAGCGCGCACTTCTCGCCACTGGCGGCGGTGCCAAGCGCGCTGTTCAGCGTCTGGCACAATATTTCCGGGGCGTTGCTGTCGACCTACTTCCGGCGCATGAGCGAAAAGGAAGACCGCCGCATTTTGGAGAACACCCCGCAAACTTGATCGCCCGATCCGTTTTCGGCACTCTACGCGCTTCGCGGGGACGACCTCGCGACGCCAATGCGCGTTGACTCCGGGGACGACCCCGCCTGAAGAAGCGAGGTCATCATGTCCTGGATCATTCTGTTTTTTGCCGGGTTGTTCGAAGTCGGCTGGGCCGTGGGCCTTAAGTACACCGACGGCTTCAGCAAGCCGCTGCCCACCGTCCTGACGATTGTCGCCATGGCCATCAGCCTCGGCCTGCTGGGGTTGGCAGTCAAAGAGTTACCGCTGGGCACCGCTTATGCCGTGTGGACTGGCGTAGGTGCCGTGGGTACGGTGATTGCCGGGATTATCCTGTTTGGGGAATCCATGGCGTTATTCCGGTTGGCCAGTGTGGTGCTGATCATTTGCGGGCTCATTGGCCTCAAGATCTCCACTTAAGCCTCTACCGCCATCGGGAGCAAGCCCCCTCCCACACCAGACCGCGTATGTCAGAACAACTCGGTCAAATGAGGGAGGGGCGGTGCGACGGTTCGACTTGCCCCCGATGAGACCAGAACATCCAGCACAGAACTACCTGACACTCCCCCGCAAACCACCCACCACAGCCTGCAACTGCGCAGGCGTTGCATCCTCCACAGCAACCGGCTCACCCGCCACCAACACCACCCGCGACCAGATCCTGCGCAAGAACCCCTTGTTCGGATCGCGACTGAAGAAACTCCCCCACAACCCCTGCAACGCCATGGGAATCACCGGCACCGCGGTTTCTTCCAGAATGCGCGTCACGCCGCCACGAAACTCGTTCATCTCGCCATCGGCCGTCAATTTGCCTTCCGGGAAGATGCACACCAGTTCACCTTCCTTCAGATACTGCGCAATCCGCATGAAGGCCTTTTCGTAGATCTGGATATCTTCATGGCGCCCGGCAATCGGGATCGCTCCCGCCGTGCGAAAGATAAAGTTGAGCACCGGCAAGCGATAGATTTTGTAGTACATGACAAAACGAATCGGTCGACGTACCGCGCCGCCGATCAACAAGGCATCGACGAATGACACGTGGTTGCACACCAGCAACGCCGCGCCTTCATCCGGAATGGCCTGCAGGTTGCGGTGCTCCACGCGGTACATGGAATGGCTGAGCAGCCAGATCATGAAGCGCATGGTGAACTCGGGGACGATCTTGAAGATGTAGGTGTTGACCGCGATGTTGAGCAGCGACACCACCAGGAACAGCTCGGGGATCGACAGCTTGGCCACGCCCAGCAGCAGGATCGACACCACCGCCGACACCACCATGAACAACGCATTGAGGATGTTGTTGGCCGCGATCACCCGTGCACGCTCGTGCTCGGCGGTGCGCGACTGGATCAGCGCGTAGAGCGGCACGATATAGAAGCCGCCGAACACACCCAGGCCGAGGATATCGAGCAACACCCACCACGCCTGGCCATAACTCAGCACGGCCAGCCAGTCATTGGCCTGCACGTTCTGCGGGAAACCACCGGAGTGCCACCACAGCAGCAGGCCGAACACCGTCAGGCCGAATGAACCGAACGGCACCAGGCCGATTTCCACCTTACGCCCGGAGAGTTTTTCGCAGAGCATCGAACCCAATGCGATGCCCACCGAAAACACCGTCAGGATCAACGTCACCACGGTCTCGTCGCCGTACAACCACTCTTTGGCGTACGCCGGGATCTGCGTCAGGTAGATCGCCCCGACAAACCAGAACCACGAGTTACCGACGATGGAGCGCGACACCGCCGGCGTCTGCCCCAGGCCCAGGCGCAAGGTGGCCCAGGATTGACTGAAGATATTCCAGTTCAGACGCAACCCTGGGGTAGACGCCGCCGCCCGCGGAATACTGCGGCTGGCCAGGTATCCCAGCACGGCCACGCCGACAATCGCTACCGACACCACCGGCGCGTAATGCGCGGACGACATCATGACCCCGGCCCCAATAGTGCCGGCCAGGATCGCCAGGAACGTACCCATCTCCACCAGGCCGTTGCCGCCCACCAACTCATCGTCACGTAGCGCCTGGGGCATGATCGAGTACTTCACCGGGCCGAACAGCGCCGAGTGCGTGCCCATGGAAAACAGCGCCAGCAACATCAATTCCAGGTGATTGGTGAGAAAGCCCGTGGCGCCCACGGCCATGATCACGATCTCGCCGATCTTGATCGCACGGATCAACGCGTCCTTGTTGAATTTCTCGCCAAACTGCCCGGCCAGCGCCGAGAACAGGAAGAACGGCAGAATAAACAGCAAGGCGCACAGGTTGACCCAGATGGAGCGGTCACCGTCGATGGTAAGTTTGTAGAGAATCGCCAGGATCAACGACTGCTTGAAGATGTTGTCGTTGAAAGCACCCAGCAACTGAGTGACGAAAAACGGCAAAAAGCGCCGCGTGCGCAGCAAGGTGAATTGTGAGGGGTGGCTCATCGTCCGTGTTCCTGCGTGGCCTGAAGGCTTATAGATTGTCAGGCCACGACTTTACCTAATCCCGCTTACTTATTCCCTAATCCTGCAATGCACGGAGAAACAAAAAGCTCACCTTTGTAGGCGCCCTGCACGGTGCGCTTGGCCACGACCAGCCACATCAATGCCAACGCCACCACCAGCGCACTGCCCATGACACTGAAAAATCCCAGGTGCAGCACGTTCGCCAGCTTCAACGTGGCCAGGGCATAGACACCTAACGGGAAGGTAAAGCCCCACCAACCGAGGTTGAACGGAATACCGGCGCGCAGGTAACGCAGGGTAATCAGCACCGCGATCAGCATCCACCATAAGCCAAAGCCCCACAGGGTAATGCCCGCCACCAGGCCCAGGCCATTGGCGATCTCGCCGATGCCGGGCATGCCATTGGCGGCGAAGATGGCGGGCGCATCGCCCCCCAGCAGCAACATGCCAAGGGCCCCGGTGCCGATGGGGCCGAGCGCCAGCCAGCTCGACGCGGCCATATTGGCGTGGGGCAGTTTGTGCAGGGCCATGCGCAGCATCAGGATGGTCAGGATGCTGAACGCCACCGGCAGGGAAAACGCCCACAACACGTAGCTGGTCACCAGCATCACCAATTGCCCATGGGCGTCTGCCAGGTGTGGCGCGAGCAAGCCACCGCTGGCCGCGGCGACTTCGGCGGCGACCACCGGCAACAGCCATACGGCGGTCATCTGGTCGATGCTGTGTTCCTGACGGGTGAACATCATGAACGGGATCAACACGCCGCAGGCCAAGGCCATGGCTACGTCCAGCCACCACAGGGCTTCGGCCAACGGGATCACATCAGCGCCCCAACGCGGCAGGCCGAACAGCAGCAAGCCATTGAGAATGGTCGCCAGGCCCATGGGGATGGTGCCGAAAAACATCGAAACCGTGGAGTGCCCGAAGATCCGGCGCGCCTCGTGAAAAAACATCACCCAACGCGCGGCATACAAGACGCTGAACAGCGCGAACAGGCCAGTGGTAAACAGCCACAACGTTTCGGCAATCGCGTGCAGACCTGGCAGATTGAGCGGCGATTGCGCCAGGGCCAGCGCCAGCACGCCGGTGCCCATGGTCGCGGCGAACCAGTTGGGCGTGAATTGGCGAATCACTTCCCGGGGTCGGGTCAGGTGGCTGAAGGGTTTGTAGCTGATGGTATTCGAGCAAGTCATGATGGCAATCCTCTTCCTCGCATGAGGTTGAGGCCATGATAGAACCTGATCGAATATCTATATAACGGGTAATATCTCTAACTGTTATCTGTTTTACCAATAAGCGCTAGGCACTGCCTTCGCTTTCAATCACCAGAATCCTCGCCGGGCCTTGGGGATGCGCCACATGTTCGGTACCGATACCGGCGTAGAAAATATCCCCCACCGCCAGCTCCGCCACCTGCTCGAACCCCTGGTCGCGGTAGTGCATGTTCACCCGTCCATCCAGCACCACGAAGACTTCTTCTCCATCGTTGATGTGCCAGCGATACGGCTGGTCAGTCCAATGCAAACGGGTGGTGATGCCGTTCATGTTGGCGACATCCAGTGCCTCCCAGGCACGGCTACCGGTGAAGTCCTTGCTGCGGATGATCTTCATGCTTGAATCTCATGGTTTTTTAAGTCGCCGATTATTACCGGATCAATGGCTGGATGTCGCCTTGCGCCTGGAAGAATCCTGCACCAGCAGCGCGACCAAGGCACTGAGTGCCAGCACGATCAGCAACACGCCATACGCGTCGGTAGTGGCAATCAAACCCAGGCTGCGGATCAGATTGCCCGCCAACAGCGACGGCACGCAGAACGCCAGGTAACTCAGCACATAGAACGCCGACATCAAGCCGCCCGTTCGTGGGGCAGGGCCAGCGGCACGACGCTGCGCACCGCCCCCAGGAACCCCGCCCCGAAGCCGCTGCCGGCGATCAGCGTGGCGATGAAAAATAACGGCAGGCTGCCGGCGTGCACAGCGCCGAGGATCAACGCCACGCCCACCGCAAGCAGCCCGGCTCCCAGACGCAGGACCTTGTCGGCCGGGCGATTGCGCAGACTGTAGATCATCAGCGCACCGCTCAATGTCAGCACGGCCACCAACCCGCCACCGATCAGATTGGACGTGGAGCCGGTCGCCGCCCGCACCAGCGACGGCGCGAGGGACAGATAAAAACCACCCATGCCCACACCGCGACGTCCACCGGCAATGCAATCCACAACGCGCGGCGGGCCTGGGCCGGCACGTGCAAGGTGGGCCACAGTGACGCCAACGCCCCAGGCATGCGGCTGACGGTTTCCGGCAGGCGCCACACATACAAGGCTTGCAATAGCATCAAGCTGAACAGCACCGCGTAAATCAAGGTCGTCGGGAACGGTGCAAACTCCACCAGCAGGCTGCATCCCATTGCTCCGCAGGCCATCCCCAACAACGGCGCCACGCTGTTGATCAGCGGCCCTTGCTGGCGATCGGTATCAAGCAACGCCGCCCCCAGCACCGCCGTGGCCATGCCGGTGGCAAAGCCCTGCAGCGTACGCGCGGCAATCAACCAGGCCACGCTGGACTCATTGATAAACAGCAACATCGCCAGCATATTCAGGACCAGCGCGGCAAACATCACCGGTTTGCGCCCCAGGTGATCCGACAACGAACCCACGGTCAACAAGGCCGTCAACAGGCTCAACGCGTACACACCAAAGATCAGCGTGAGCATGCCCGCCGAAAAATGCAGGCCCTCCTGATACAGGTGGTACAACGGCGTCGGCGCGCTGGACGCGGCCAGGAACGTCAGCAAGGTGATCGCCAGGAACACCAGGCTGGAACGCTGAGAAGGAAGATTGGGCATAGGCACGCTCCGCTAAAGCTAATATTTTGCTTTTATGGAGTGTGCTACTGGCGAAGGCTTAAAGCAAATTCTTTGTGTTAAGGTCATAACATGGCGATTAAAGAAGGCCTCCGCCCGGGGGGCCGTAGTGCCCGGGTACAAGAATCCGTTCATTCGGCCGTGCGTGAGCTGCTGCAAGCCCATGACCGTTCCAGCGTGACCGTGCCGATGATTGCCGCACGCGCGGGCGTCACGCCGTCAACCATCTACCGGCGTTGGGGCGACCTCTCAGTGTTGCTCGCCGACGTGGCCCTGGCGCGCATGCGCCCCGACAGCGAACCGGCCAACACCGGCAGCCTGCGCGGCGACCTGCGGGCCTGGGCCGAGCAATACCTGGATGAGATGAGTTCGGAGCCGGGGCGCAACATGATGCGCGACGTGCAATGCAGCGTGACCCCGGGGTATTGCGTGAGCATCTTGAGTGGGCAGTTGCAGGCGATTGTCGACCGTTACCCGGACCAAACCCCGCCGAGCGTGGACCATTTGATCAACCTGCTGGCGGCGCCGACGGTGTTTCGTATTCTGTTCTCGACTGCGCCGTTGACGGTTGAAGAACTGCACGAGCTGATCGAATTAGCGCTGAAAGTCTGAAGCCCTGCACAAAACCAAATGAGGGAGGGGGCTTGCTCCCCTCCCTCATTTTGATCGCGTTTAAAACGTCAGTACTTACGTACGCATCCCGCGCCCGCTAACCAACAACCGCGCGCAACCGATATACAGCACCACCGTGGCCACGATCATGAAGGTGATCGCCACGCTGATCTTGATATCCGACACGCCCAGGATGCCGTAGCGGAAGGCGTTGACCATATGCAGCACCGGGTTGGCCAGCGATACGGTCTGCCAGAACGGAGGCAGCAGGGTGATGGAATAGAACACCCCGCCCAGGTAGGTCAGCGGCGTCAGCACGAACGTCGGGATGATCGAAATATCATCGAAGTTGCGCGCGAACACAGCGTTGATGAACCCCAGCAGCGAGAAGATTGTCGCCGTCAGCACCACCACCAGAATGGTCAACCCCAGGTGATGCACCTGCAGGTGAGTGAAGAACAGCGACAGCAAGGTCACGATCACACCGACCATCAAGCCGCGCAACACGCCGCCCAGGGTGTAGCCGATCAGGATGGTATGCGGCGACACGGGCGACACCATCAGTTCCTCGATGGAACGCTGGAACTTGCTGCCGAAGAAGCTGGAGACCACGTTGCCGTAGGAGTTGGTGATCACCGACATCATGATCAGGCCCGGCACGATGTACTCCATGTAGGTGAAACCACCCATGTCGCCGATCTGCCGGCCGATCAGGTTACCGAAGATCACGAAGTACAGGACCATGGTGATCGCCGGCGGCAGCAGGGTCTGCGGCCAGATCCGGGTAAAGCGCTTCACTTCACGGTAAACGATGGTTTGTAGGGCGACGAGGTTGGGCTGCAGTTCGGAACTCATACCGCCACCTTCGTCAGATTTTTCTCCACCAGGGACACGAACAACTCCTCAAGGCGATTGGTTTTGTTACGCAGGCTCAGCACCTCGATCTTCTGGGTCGCCAACTGCGTGAACAGCGCGGTGATGCCCATGGCCTTGTCCACCTGGACTTCCAGGGTATGGCCGTCCACCAGGCGACTCGGGTAACCGAGTAGTTGAGGTGCCGCCGACAGATCGTTCTTCAGGTCGAGCAGGAAGGTTTCCACATGCAACTGGCCCAGCAGATTACGCATGCTGGTGTTCTCGACGATGGTGCCGTGGTCGATGATGCCGATGTTGCGGCACAGCTGCTCAGCCTCTTCCAGGTAATGGGTGGTGAGGATGATAGTGATGCCCTTTTCGTTGAGTTCGGTGAGGAAGGTCCACATCGAGCGACGCAGCTCGATGTCCACGCCGGCGGTGGGTTCGTCGAGGATCAGCAGGCGGGGTTCATGCACCAGCGCGCGGGCGATCATCAGGCGACGCTTCATGCCGCCGGACAGCGAACGCGAAGGCACGTCGCGCTTGTCCCACAGGCCCAGTTGGGTGAGGTATTGCTCGGCGCGCTCCTTGGCGATTTTCGCCGGGATGCCGTAATAACCGGCCTGGGTCACGACGATGTCGAAGGTCTTTTCGAATTGGTTGAAGTTGAACTCCTGGGGCACCACGCCGATGGAACGCTTGAGCGCCGCGGGGGATTTATCCAGGTCATGACCGAAGATATTCACCGTGCCGCTGGTCTTGTTGACCAGGGTGGAGAGAATACCGATGGTGGTGGATTTGCCAGCGCCGTTGGGGCCGAGCAAGGCGAAGAAGTCACCTTCGGCAACGTCCAGATCGATACCACTCAGGGCCTGGAAACCGTTGCCGTAGGTTTTGGTTAGCTGCCGGATGGACAGAGCGGAACTCATATCGGATTACGCACCAAAGAAGGGAATAGAAAGAATAGATGAGGGCGCAGCACAGGTAGTTCAACCGGCGATGCATGGCGGGCATGGTGCGTGCCCGCATCACACAAGTACAGTCACCCGTATTAATAGTAGGTATTAAGTCAACGCGGTCATCACCGTTTTGCGGTAGGCCGGACGTTGTTGCAGGCGCTGGTACCAGGCTTCCAGATGGGGCATTGCGGGGCGCTCGATGGGCATTTCAAACCAGGCGTAGATGAAACAGCCCAAAGGAATATCGCCCATGCCAAACACGTTACCGGACAGGTAAGGCTGCGCGGCCAGGGCCTGCTCCACGGTCGCCAGCGCATCGATACAGGCCTGGCGCCCGGCATTGATGCTGTCCCAGTTCTGTTGTTCCGCCGGGGTACGCACCACCCCCCAGAACACGGCTTTGAACGGCTCGGCCAGGGTCGAAGTGGTCCAGTCCATCCACTTTTCGGCGCTGGCCCTGGCTTGTACGTCGCTCGGGTAAAACGCCGACGCGTGCTTGGCGCACAGGTAACGCACGATGGTGTTGGATTCCCACAATACGAAGTCACCGTCTTCGATCACCGGCACCCGGCCATTGGGGTTCATCGCGCGATATTGCGGCGTATCGACCACACCGAAAGCTCCGCCCGCATCAATTGCTTCATAGTCCAGGCCGAGTTCCTCGGCGCACCACAGTGCTTTCCTGACGTTTGACGAATTTTTACGACCCCAGATATTCAGCATGACCGCACCTTATTGTGGATGAACATGGCTTGATGAACGCAGCAGCATACGCCGGTTCACACGCGGCTTGAATCGCTCTGTAGATCTCCCAGCACGGTCGGCATCGTTTCGGCAAACAGGTGTGGGTAACATTTCTGAAGGTGCGCGAAGAAGAATTCCTCTGGCACGTCGGCAAATTGCCCATGGTCCACCACGTACTCCATCGAACGCCGACCCTGACGGTTGAACGCATGGAATACGCTGTCATTGACCCCATCGAACTCCAGCGGCGGCACGTCGAACACCTCGCACAATTGGCTGTTGAACGCAGGCGTGGCCTTGACCCAGCGACCGTTCAGGTACAGCTCGCTGTAGCCGTGCATGGCAAACACATCGCTCTTGAGCAGCGCGAGCAGGCGCGGGGTCGACAGATGATTGCGCACATCCGCCAACCCGATGCGCGCGGGAATACCGCAGTGGCGGGCGCAGGCGGCGAGCAAGGTGGCCTTGGGCACGCAGTAGCTTTCGCCGGTGGCCAGGGCGAAGCTGGCGTTCAACGTGTCTGGATCGCGGCTGAAGGTGTAGGGGTTATAACGCACGGCCTCGCGGACGGCGACATAGAGGCTGACTGCCTGGTCACGTAAATACGCACTGGTTCCGCGATGTTTTTCGGCGAACTCCACCACCGCAGGGTGGTCACTATCGATGAAGCGGCTGGGACTCAGATACCTTTCCATGAGCTTTATCTCCAAAGCAAGCCTGGAGTTTAACGACCGGCCTGCCCCGGAGATAACGACGATTCGGCCAAATGTCGGCGCCTGCCGATCGTTGCCTCTCGTACAACTCGTTACACCCTGATCACCGCGCTTTCTCGGATGCCGACTAAGCTCCTTGGTGGTTTCGCCCTGGTTCACGGAGGATTGAATATGCTGTTGTTGTGGATACTGGTTCTGGTGGTCGGCGTTGCTTACCTGGCACACCGCCGCACCGCGCCCCTGCCCGCCTTGGGCGTGGTCGCCGTCTACCTGTTGGCGATGGGCGCCTGGAGCCATGCCCCGGGTTGGCTGCTGCTGATCTTATGGGTGTTGATCGCCGTGATCGCGGTGCCCCTGTTGCTGCCCGACCTGCGTCGCCAATACTTCACCAAACCGCTGTTCAACTGGTTTCAGAAAGTTCTGCCGCCGATGTCCGAAACCGAGCGCGACGCCATTGACGCCGGCACCGTATGGTGGGACGGCGAGTTGTTCAGCGGTCGCCCCGACTGGGACAAATTGCTGGCCTACCCCAAGGCGCAACTGAGCGAAGAAGAACAGGCCTTTATTGACGGCCCCACCGAAGAACTCTGTGCCATGGTCAGCGACTGGGAAATCGGCCAGGCCATGGACCTGCCGCCCGCCGCCTGGGAGCACATCAAGACCCACGGTTTCTTCGCCCTGATTATTCCCAGGGAATACGGCGGCAAGGGCTTCTCCGCCTACGCCCACTCCCAGGTCGCGATGAAGCTGGCCACCCGCAGCGGCGACCTGGCGTCCACCGTGATGGTGCCCAACTCACTGGGCCCGGCCGAACTGCTGCTGCACTACGGCACCGAAGAACAACGCAGCCACTATTTGCCGCGCCTGGCGCGTGGCGATGATATTCCATGCTTCGCCCTCACCGGCCCGCTGGCCGGCTCCGACGCCGGCGCCATGCCCGACACCGGCGTGATCTGCAAAGGCGAATGGGAAGGCCAGGAAACCCTCGGCCTGCGCCTGAACTGGGAAAAACGCTACATCACCCTCGGCCCGGTCGCGACCTTGCTCGGGTTGGCGTTCAAAGCGTATGACCCCGACCACCTGCTGGGCGACGAGGAAGATCTGGGCATCAGCCTGGCATTGATTCCCACCGATACCCCCGGCGTGGAAATCGGCCGCCGCCACCTGCCACTGGGCGCCGCATTCATGAACGGCCCCAATTCCGGCAAGGACGTCTTTATCCCCCTGACCTACCTCATCGGCGGCCAGGACATGCTCGGCAAGGGCTGGATGATGCTGATGAACTGCCTGTCGGTGGGCCGTTCGATTTCCCTGCCGGCGGTCGGTACCGGCGCGGCCAAGTTCACCAGCCTGGTGACCGGCCAATATGCCCAGGTCCGCGAACAATTCAACGTGCCGCTGTCGGCGTTCGAAGGTATCCAGGAAGCCCTGGCGCGTATCGGCGGCAACGCCTGGCTGATGGACAGCGCGCGCATGCTCACCGCCAACGCCGTCGACCTGGGCGAAAAACCCTCGGTGCTGTCGGCAATCCTCAAGTACCACCTCACCGAGCGTGGTCGCGAGTGCATCAGCCACGCCATGGACGTACACGGCGGCAAGGGCATCATCATGGGCCCGAACAACTACCTGGGCCGCAGCTGGCAAGGCGCACCGATCTTCATCACCGTGGAGGGCGCGAATATCCTCTCGCGCAACCTGATGATCTTCGGCCAGGGCGCCATCCGCTGCCATCCGTTCGTACTCAAGGAAATGGCACTGGCCGGTCGTGAAGACCGCGACCAGGCCCTGAAGGAGTTCGATGGCCTGCTGATGCAACATATCGGCTTTGCCGTGAGCAACGCCGCCAGCACCCTCGTGCTGAACCTCGGTATCGGACACTTCGAGAAAGCGCCGGGCAACCGCTTGAGCCAGGGCTACTTCCGTGCGCTCAACCGCCAGGCCGCCGCGTTCGCCCTGCTCGCCGACTTGAGCATGATGCTGCTGGGCGGCGAGCTGAAACGCCGCGAACGCCTGTCGGCACGCCTAGGCGATGTGCTGAGCCATATGTACCTGGCCTCGGCGGCGCTCAAGCGTTACCACGACCTGGATTCACCGGACCACCTGGAACCGCTGTTCGCCTGGGCCATGGAAGAAAGCCTCGGCGAATCGGAGCGTGCCCTGGATGAATTGCTGAGCAACTTCCCGAACAAGGTGCTCGGCTGCCTGCTGCGGGTGATCGTGTTCCCGTTCGGCCGCCGTCATACCGGGCCGTCCGACGCATTGGACGCCGAAGTGGCCGCCGTGATCGGCCGCGCCAAGGGCGATCCGACCCTGGAAGAATTGCTCGCCGGCTGCTACCGCCCGCAATCGGCAGAGGATCCGGTCGGCGCCTTGCAACACGCCTACGACCTGCTCGGCGCCAGCCATGAGTTGCAGAAAAAGCTCCACATCGCACTTAAAAGCGGCCAGATAAAACCGAGTGCCGGCGAGCATGCCATCGACGCCGCCCTGAACGCTGGCGTGCTGCAACCGGCCGAGGCGCAGACCCTGCGTAACGCCGAAGCAGCGCGGCGCAAGGTGATCGACGTGGATGATTTCAACAAGGAAGAACTGACCCAGGCACAGGGCAAAGTCCGCTGAGTCGAGCGGTCATATAAAAACGGGCGCGAGGGGCATATACTCTCGCGCCCGTTTTTGCTTTAGAGGACTTATCTCGTGTCCAACGTCGTTGCCGATCATCTCGTCTTGCTCGACCACTTGCGCAGCATCCTGGTTGCCGTCGGCGAAGCCGAACAGGTACCCGAGGAGAGCCACACCCTGTTCCTGGAGCGCTTTGACGAATTGCGCGCGCTGCTGCCGATCGACCCGATCGAGAGCCAGTACCTGGGCCAGGACCTGATGAGCCAGGTCATCCTGCGCTACCCGCAAATTGCCCACCTGGTGCCGCGCGACCTGCTGTGGTTCTTTGGCGGCGATTGCCTGCACTTCATGCCCGACGAAGAACTGGACCTGTACCAGGCCCTGGAAGAACGTCGTTATGAAGCCGAACAGAACGACGAACCGTTCGACTGGAACCAGGAAAAGCAGCTGCTGGCCATGCCTCAGGATCAGAGCAAGCACTGACCCACCCGTCTTGAGGTGAGCGGGCTTGCTGTGGCGAGCGGGCTTGCTCCCGTGACGGCCGGACAGCTGTGAGATATCAACCTGATGCCCCGCTGTCAAATGTGGGAGGGGGCTTGCCCCCGATGGCGGCTTGTCAGGCGACTATTTTTTTGGATCTGACCGAGTACATATCCATTCCTGCGGTAACGGCCACTTAGGGTTACGCCCTTACGGCGTGTCACTTTTGTAAAGGCACAAAAGTAACCAAAAGGCCTTCGCCCCAACACTCGG
>NZ_JAFHKI010000083.1 GCF_016937615.1 Pseudomonas lactucae
ACTCTCCAGACTGCCGTTGGTAAGCGTCCGTCAAACACACCTTGCGCAATTGGCCGGGCGCCCATCTAACCGTCTCGATACCTCTATTCTCGTTTTACTTCAGTTGCTTCTCAAAACGAATGTCACCTTCCGGTAGGTTCTTCACGGGCTGCCAGCCAAGGTTTCTATAGAATCCGCTCGCACGGCTTGCTTCAGCGGTTTCTAACCATATCTTCTGATGGCGTTGAAATAGAAAAGACTCTGCTTTGTGCATCAGATTGCGCCCCAACCCGTACCCTTCGAATTCTGGCAAGACGAAGACCGCAAATACGCAACCATCTTCAATATCGACCATCGAAAAACCGACTGGAACACCATTGACCTCCGCGACCCAAGCGCACGGAGTCTCTGAAATTGCCTGACTTATAGCTTCAGGCGTTATGCCTATCTCCGTTAACTGATCTTGAGATAAGTGATTTTCCCGAACACTGGTTCGAATCTTAAAAATCGCATCAATATCGGCAAGTTTGGCAAGCCGGATTACTGCGTCCATGGCATCTTCCTTATTTCTATCCGTGTGATGAAAGCATCCTTACATATCCGGGCTATCACGCTACGAAATCCATTAATACTTGCACCGGGCTGATTTGCTCGCTGCGCTTGGCGAACTTGTGGCGTGTGAGAATGGCGATTTCGTGAGTGAGTTGCTCGTCTTGGTACCGCTTTTACCGGAACGAAAGCCGGCAAGGTTGCAGGAGATTGATGCCGGTAAATCGGTAGCCACTTGCGGATCCCGTTGCCATTGATGCCGTGATGGATGGCTACGCTGGAAATTGTCGCTCCAGATTGCAGGCATTCCTGGGCGACCTGGGCTTTGAACGGTTTGGGGTAAGAGCTGCGCTGACGCATGGAAATCCTGGCGATAAGGGTGAACGCGTCCGCTTAAAAATACGCGGACATCATCGTCCGGCATACTGGAGTTCGGTGGGTGTGTTCGCCATCCGCCTACTCCCTGATACAAGCGACCTACTCCAATTCGGACGGCGTCGAACTCTCCGTCAACACACCTTCCAAACTTCAGCCCCCGGTGGCTCCGCTGTACAGCAGTTACTCCAAGTAGATGGTTCGCGAATAAGGCTCCAGCGGCCTGTAGAGCGCCTCACAGGGTTTTGATCGCCGTTACAGCTCCATGTGGGGTTGGAGGCTGCTACTTGCTTTCTGGGTGCCCTTCAGGCTCCCGGAGAGAGGTTGGCACTTTTCTGCAGGCGAAAAAAAAGACCTTGAAATTCAAGGTCTTTTTTTAAGATGGTGCCCGAGGGAGACTCGAATAATAGTATAACTATATAATTAAAATGGTTTTTTGCATATGTACACCTCCACGTTGTACCGTAAAGTGTACACCCTGCCTGTCTCCAATAAGGACTGGTGTGGATGGAAGCTTGATCGGATTTCTCCATCCAATTTCCGACGAACTGTGAATAATATCGACAAAAAACTAGTTACGGACAGGCTCCCTGGTCTGCCAAAAAATTCCGAATTGACACATGGCGGACTTTCGCGATTAGTCGGGCGGCATGAGCTCAGCAAACTTATCTTGATGAAACTCCTCAGTTCGATCAATCGTGTCCAGGGCGCTCCGAACATTGCCGGCGACATCCGCCGATCCGGGTATCTCTACCCAGTTTGAAAGCTCCATGATAGCGGCCTCCAGGGCGAGCAGGTTTTCGTTGATCTTAAATCGCGGGGAAGGGAGTCAGTCTGAGTTTGGCATTGTGCAATCCTCCGTGGAATTTTCAGCCTAGCAGGGGGATTACTGACCTCGGTAGGGTTACGCATGGTCGGAAGGACGCCGGGAGAAGGGGGCATCCACATTCGATTGCTGCCAGTCATAAAGGGCCGCAGTCGACCCGAAGCTGTCGGTCGATCTGAGGACATGGGTTGGATGGTGTGTACCAAGGGGCTGCGGATTCGACATGAACGTGCTTCTGCTTTTGAGGCAGGAAAGGTGTATCCAATGTGGCCAGCGCTTCACCTTGTGATCGTGACCAGAACAAGGTCGAACCGCACTGCGCGCAGAACTCGCGTATTACCCTCTCGGAGGAAGCATAGTGTTGACGCCGACGCCGAATTGGCCCTAGTGCCGATTTAAAACTGACCCGCCTCAAATGGCACCCGTGTAGAACAGGCATTCGTTTGTGAGGAGTCAGACTGGGTCAGTGACATTTCGGCAACTAGGGGCAATTCCGCTTCGGCGCCAACAGGCAGGATTATGCGTTGCGGTTGAGCGTTTCGTTAGCTTCGTCGTCGGCACGTTTTTTAAGGTGGCGGCGCATGGCGACAGCAGGGGCATCACTGGCAACAGATATTTCGTAGGAGTGATCATCTACATCACCGAGTACATCCTCCAACGCGCCCAAGCCCTCAACATCTTCATTGAAGGCGGCGAACAGTTGCTCATGCATGAACTCACCAACCGCCTCGTCATCCTGGGCGAAGTCACGACCGTGGACAATGAAGTAATGCATGGTGCTGTGAGTTTCCGGGGTCAGAATATGGGCAGTGCAGATGTGAAACTCCTTGCGATCTAACGGCGCTATCGCCGAGTCGTAGAATGTGACGCTGACTTGATGCAGCCCGGGTGACAGGAACTCGGAAGTAGCGATGCGTGCAGCGGTACTGCAACCGTCCAGGCCAGTGGTTTTGGCCCATACCGGAGACAGAGTGGTGGGCACTACATTGCGCATCAATTTGTAATGTCCCTCTTTGAGATCAAGTTCGTACGGGGCGCTGGCATAATCTGGCGTGCCAATAGTGGCTGCGTGCAGGAAGGTTAGATGGGTCAGGTCCATCAGGTTTTCATGCATGCTTACGTAATTGCCTGGGTGATGGAAATAGCCGGAGGAACATTCCCAGCTGCGTGTCTCGGTCCAGGGCAATTCAGGAGGGCGTCTGGAGTTTGCAAGTTCTGGATCACCCATCCAGATCCACAATAGTGAGCCTTGCTCAAGCACGGGGTATTCGCGTACACCGATACCCCGTGGGCAGCTTCGCTGTGACGGCACGTTGATCAGGTTGCCTTGAGTGTCATACCGAAAGCCGTGATAGCCGCAGACTAGGGTATCGCCCTCTAGATGACCACGTGAAAGCGGATAGGAACGATGAGCGCAGCGGTCTTCAAGTGCAATGGCTTTGCCGGCTTCGCTGCGATACAACACTACGCGCTTGCCGAGTAGTTTTCGCGATAGCAACTCCCGTGTAACTTCATTACCGAAAGCGGCTACGTACCATTCGTTAAAGATGAACGAGGTGTCGCGGGTAGCAAGTGGACTCATGGCTTTGCGCGAATTGGCAATGATGTTATTGATAGGCAGGCTCATGCATAGGCTCCTTGTTATTCAGGGTTTACAGGTCCAACACTATCGACTCGGTGCGCGCGCGGGACACGCAAATCATCAGCGTTTCACCGCTCGCCTGCTCGGCGTCGGAGAGGACGTAATCACGGTGATCAGGTACTCCGCTGCAAATCGTGGTTTCGCAAGTACCACAAATACCGGAACGACAGGAAAAAGGTACGTCGATGCCATGGGCTTCCAACGCTTCGAGAATGCTCTGATCTGGGCCTACCTCAATATCCAGGCCACTGCGTTGCAGCGTTACGTTGAAGCGCTCGAGTGCTTGCGGATTTGCGTCACTGGCAGGTTCGGGGGCCGAGAACCACTCGAAGTGAATACGCGGCGTCGGAATGTCTGCGGTGCCGGCCTTGACTGCTTGCATCAGGGGGGTAGGGCCACAGCAGTAGACATGTTCGTCGTCCTGCAGCGAACTCACGAGAGTCTCGATATCTAGGAACTGACCGGCGCACTCATCGTTGAAGTGAAAGTGCACTCGTTCCGAGTCAAGACCCTGCAGCGTTTCGTAGAACGCAGCCCGTTGGCGGTTGCGCACAGTATAAAAAAGTCGCCAGTTCTTACCCTGCGCCATGCACCAGCGGATCATCGCCAGAATGGGGGTAATACCAATGCCACCGGCCACAAAACAGTAGCGCTTGGCGTTGACATCCAAAGGGAAATTGTTGCGCGGAGCACTGACTTGAAGCATGTCACCCTGCCGTACGTTTGCGTGAATTAAGCGCGAGCCGCCGCGACTGGCCGGAGCCAAGCCGACCGCGATGACATAGCGATGTCGCTCACTGGAATCGTTGAGCAGCGAGTAATGTCGAATTTGACCGTTTTCCAGGCGCACTTCGAGGTGCGCTCCAGGCGTGAATATCGGTAGCTCCCAAGCATCGGGGGCTTGTAGTTCTATCAGTGCCACCTCTTTGGCTTCCGCCACGAATTGGGTGACTCGTAAATTCAGGCTGGGCTGGGTCATTGTTTTAGGGTCCTGAGGTACTTGGCCGCGACCGCAATGAATGCGTCGCCAGCCGGCTGTCTGACCTGAATAAGCTTACGTAGCATGGGTATTGCTTGCAGTCCACCCAGAGGAGGACAGGTGGGCAGCCGAGTTTGATGCGTCTGGAGAGAACTACGATGGTCGGTCCGGACGTTGTATTTCGGCTGGTTGATAGAGGCCATAAGTGGCGTTTGCCGTCGTGGGATCTAGCTACGCAGCCGCAGCAGGCAGCCTCAGACCATTGGATCCTGTCACAAGTTCTTTCAGTTGCATCGCTTAATGCGGATTGACAACTTTGGCCTGGATGCGCAGCACTAACAGGCCACCAAGAGCAATCACGAGGGATAACATGTACAGCGCGAGGCTGGCGCTGTGGGTGGTGTCACGCATCCATCCAATTAGGTAGGGCGCGACGAACGCCGCGACGCTGCCCAGGGAGCTGATCAGGGCAAGCCCTGGCGCAAGAACTGGACCGGCCAAGTAAGCCGGCGGCAACTGCCAAAACATCGGCAGCGCGCTGCTGGCGCCCATGCCCGCGATAGACAGGCCAATCATGACCAAGATGGCAGACTCTGGTTTCAGCCCGGTCAAGGTCAAACCCAGCGCACACATCAGAATAGGCACGCAGAGGTGCCAGCGACGTTCCTTCCTGCGGTCGGAGGAGCGACCAACCGCGATCATGAAGAAGCATCCTGTCAGGTAGGGAAGGGCGCTGAGCATACCAATCTGGCTGTCATGAGCAATACCTGTACCGTGAATCAGGGTCGGCATCCAGAACGCCAAGGTATTTACGGCCAACATCACGGCGAAATAGATAGCCACGAGTAACCAAACCTGAGGGGTGATCAAGATGCTGCGCCAGGAATTGATCTGTTTACGTTCTTCCTCACGCGCCAGTGCTTGTCGCAAAGCGTGTTTCTGGTCATCGCTTAACCAGCGAGCGTCCTCGACTCGGTCGTCCAGTCGGTTCAGTACCACTAGGCCCAGCAATACCACCGGCAGGCCTTCAATGAGGAACATCCATTGCCAACCCCTCAACCCAGCGATGTTTTGAAAGTTTTCGAGAATCCATCCCGACAGTGGGCCGCCGACTACACCGGCCATTGGGACAGCAATGGCGAACAGGGCAGTGACCGAGGCTCTGCGTTCGTTTGGGAACCAGCGGTTGAGGTAGACGAGGATGCCCGGGAAGAAACCGGCTTCTGCCACCCCTAGGCCGAAGCGCAGGCCATAGAAACCGTGAGCGCTTTCAATCAGTAACATCGAACTGGAAAGAAGACCCCACGTCACCATCATCAGGGCGATCCAGCGTCTTGGTCCCAGCTTGTCCAGCACCATATTGGCTGGTACGCCGAACAGTGCATAGGCCACAAAAAACAGACCAGCTCCGAGGCCATAAACAGTGTCGGAGAATTGCAGGTCAGCGCTCATCTGAAGTTTGGCGAAGCCAATGTTGATCCTGTCCAGATGGGCGAAGACATAGCTGACGAGTAGCAACGGCATCAGCCGCCAGATGATCTGGCGATGGGTGTTTGCTTGGACCTGAGATAATTGCAGGGACTCAATGATCTGGCTCATGAAGCATACCTCTTAGGATAAACGTGAAGGGAATCACCAGATTTTCAGGGTATAGCTGAGGATCACGCGGTTCTCGTCCATATCGCTGGCGTAACTCGTGCGATAGATGGCGTTGCGCCAACGCAGACCCAGGCCCTGAAGCGAGCCGCTCTGAATGACGTAGGCGAGGTCGGTGTCGCGTTCCCATTCATGGCCGCGACCATTGCTGGTTTGAATCTCATCGCCGCGCAGATAACGGGTCATAAAACTCAGACCGGGTAAACCAAGGGCCACGAAGTCGTAGTCATATCGGACTTGCCAGGAAATTTCTTCGGCATTAGTGAAGGTGCCGATAGTCACAAGGTTAGCTGTGTAGGGAGGGGTGTAGCCGTTAAGGGTGGGGAAGGCGTCAGCGCCGTACATGCGTTGGTAGGCGAGCCCGAACTTGTGTGCGCCAACATTCAGCGTGCTCATTACGTTGAAGTTGCGGTTATCGATATTACCGGCTTTGGTTGAACCAGCGTTGTCGCTGTCAAAGAAACGCAGATCTGTGAGCAGTTTGATGTTCGGGCCCAGTGGCAACTTATGGACTAAACCGTAAAAGTCCTGGCGGTAGACGTCGCTCAGTTCTCCGCGAAAGACACTAGCGGTTAAACCATGGCCGACGTCATAGCTGGCACCAAATATATTAAAGGCGCCACTGTCAAAGTCGGCACTGCGTCCGGCCAGGTACATACGGTCGCTGCCGGACGATTCACGCGTTCGTGAGCGCCAGAGTTGCCCTGCGGTCAGGGTTAGTTTCGGGATTTCCCGAGACTCGACCAAGGCGCCATCGAAGGTCTGCGGCATCAGGCGCATGTCATCACGGAAAACGACTGGCAGGGTGGGTGTCAGAATACCGACATCGAGCCGGGTCTCGGAAAACCGCACCTTACCGGTAACGCCCATATGGCTGAAGTTGTCTACTGGCTTGCCCGACTGAGGACCGTACGGCAGCGTGCCGTCGCCGCTGCGGCCTCGCCCTGAGTCAAGTTTGACTCCCAGCAGGCCCAGTGAGTCGAGGCCAAAGCCGATAGGCCCTTCCGTGAACCCCGATTGCGTCCGGAACATGAAGGCTTGTGACCAGTTACCGACTTGAGACTTGGCCGCACCTGCTTGGCGATAGTCTCGGTTTTGGTAGAAGTTGCGCAGTTCAAGGCTACCCTGGCTATCGGCGATGAAATCGGCGTGGGCCAGCACTGGCAACGCCAGCCCGGTCGCCAGCGCAAGGCAGATGGTACCTCGTTCAGGTTTGAGCATTTTGTGTCCTTTATTATTGTTTTACGGAATTCGCCGTCGCACACTGAATCGCTGACGTTCAGCGATAGTTAGATAGCCGCCAACCTCAATCCTCTAGCCGTCGTACATGGTTAAGGTTCGTCATCCACAGGTGCAGCAACACAGTCAGTACTTCTCTAAGGGAAATGCTGGATTGAAAGGCTGCCGCGCTGACGGGGGGAAGGGGGAGACGCACGTTCAGATGGGTGACGGTTCATCGGTGATCCCAGTTATTGTTGTTGTCCTTGTCAGCTTACTGGGCCTGCAGGGCGAAGCTGTCCTCCGGGAGGTGGACAGGCATGATGATCGTCGGCATTCTATTGGTTAATAAGTTAACTATCTGGCTTTTTTCCAATAGACCTAACACCTAACAATGATAATTATCAGGTAGCCGCCATGATCCGTCTTAGTACCCCGCAGGTTTCGACCTTGCCCCAGGGAGTCCGTCATTTCGCTGAGTTGACCAGTCGCTTAGGCACCCCGGAATTTCCCGTTGCGCTGTTGGATTACCTTGGCCAATGGGCGAACTGTCAGCATTTTTCAGTCCTGCGCATGGATGGCCAGCGGCCGCAATTGCTGTCTTCCGGCACTCGACACCAGGACGCCAGTCTGGTGCTGCGCTGTGGTAAGGCCTATATCGAGCGCTACTATCGGTACGACCCTTTGTTCGAGCCGTTGCTTGCGGCCCCAGGCCAAGTTGGCCATCTGCTGGCCCAGGATATCCGCTTTATGCCGTATCGAGAGTCGATCTATCAGCGCAATGGCATGATTGAGCGCCTATCGAGCCTGTACCTGGACGAACAAGCGCGGCCGGTGTTGTTCAATCTCTACCGGCACCGCGATCAGGGTTTCTTCAGCGATGGTGAGCTGGAGATGTGCGAGTCGCTCAACCCTTCGTTATTGCAATTACTGCGTGGTCATCTGGCGCTTACTGGTTTGAGCTGTACAGTCGATCACCACCAGCAATTGCTCCAGCGCTGCCCTGACCTCACGACGCAAGAGTTGAATATCTGCAGCCGATTGCTTCGAGGAATGTCTCATGCAGGTATCGCGGCTGATTTGGCAATAAAGGAAAGCACTGTGAAAACCTACCGTAATCGGGCGTTTGATCGACTCGGGATCCACTTCCGCAGCCAGTTGTTTGCGCTGTTCTCAGCGACGAGTTGAAACGTTCGATGAGAACTCGAACGTCATGCATTTAGGCAGTCATGTTCACGGGGTCATCATTTGTGAGTTCGGTTGGGCGGGTGTTGAATAGGGAAACGAGATTTTGACCCCTTCTCAGCCTGCAAAAATAGAGTTCGACTAGTGTTCGATGCCCTGTTTTGGAATCATTCCTTCTCGGCTCTCGATCCTCAGGAGACCATCAGTAAGTTATGTTGTAAGCGGATAACGGTAACCGTCCGAGCAGCCCCATCGGATTTCGAAGCACTTCAGTGCCTGCCTTGAACCCACTGAGATTGATATTCGGACGGTGGAATCGCTCGAACACATTGGTATCGAGACCGGCAGCCTGCGCAGCAAGTCGATCGATGAATTCGAGGGGCAGAAGTTTCACTACGTCATCACGCTATGTGACAAGTCTTCCGAAGAAGCTTCGCGAATGCCGACTTCCAGTGAGGTGATCGTGTGGAGTTTTGAAGACCCGACCACCAGTGAAAAAACATGAGCCTTTCCGCCATGCACTTCAAGAGATTCACGACCGCATCAAAATGTACGTCACAGTGAAGACAAGACCGTGATGTTGGACTCGCGGTGTCGGTGTAGGCCACAAGCTGGTCGATTTTGTCGGCCGTACGCGTTCGCAGTGACAGCCACCATACGCAGTGGCAGCTTTTAATGGAGCAATGCACAGACGTTCAGTTTTGGTAACGAAGCCCCTGTGACGTCAAGTGCTGCTGAGAGTGATCCAAAAACTTAGACGTATCGACATTTAGGAGGAAAAGGCTTCTGAGCGTTGCCTACTAACATCAGCAACGCCTATTCCATGGATGCCATCTCCAAACCGACTACAGATATTTATGACCGTGTAGAGATCGTACGCGGCGCAACCGGTTTGATGGAGGGCGCAGGCAACCCGTCAGCGGCGATCAACCTCGTGCGCAAACGCCCAACGGCAGCGCCCCAGGCCCTGATCGAGACATCCGTAGGCTCGTGGGATGACTACAAGACCATGGTCGACCTGTCTTCCCCACTGAACCAGGAAGGCACACTCCGTGGGCGTACCGTACTGACCTACAACAACGCCAACAGCTACATGGACACGGCGAAAAAAGAAAACCAGGTGTTCTACAGCATCCTGGAAGCCGACCTGGCGGAAAACACCATGGCGACCCTGGGGTTCACCTACCAGAAGGACCGCAACTCCGGTTATGACTGGTCGGGTTTGCCAACGCGAGCAGACGGTGGTTTCTATCCACTGTCGCGCTCCACGTCACTGACCGGTAAATGGAACCACCTGGACAAGCGCAACACCACGATCTTTGCCGATATCCAACACTACTTTGACAACGATTGGAAACTGATAGTCTCCGCCAACCAGACGTGGGCCAAATCCGACTTCCTCGGCAACTTTACCCAGCGTGTGAGCGGTACGGATGACAGCTTCCGCCTGCAACCACGACACTTCCGCTACGACGACACCCAGACTGGGGTGGATATGTACCTGTCAGGCCCTTTCCAGTTCCTGGGGAAGCAGCATGACTTCGTCGTCGGGAGTAACGTGCGCGTCGATGATTTCGACTATCACGGCGGTAACGACACCTCCTACAACTACGTTTTCGACATCAACAACCCAAATGCTTTCGACCCACCGAAGCCAACCGCGTTGAACGCCAGCAAGTGGAAGTACAACCAGACCCAGAAACAGGCCGGCGTGTATGCGGCGAGCCGCTTCAGCCTGACCGACTCGACCAAATTGATCCTGGGCAGCCGGGCCAGTTGGTTCAAATCGGAAAGCCTGACCAATGTGACGCGGCCCATCCGCGGGGAATAAACCAAGAAGGGCGAGATCACACCGTACGCCGGGCTCGTGCAGGAGCTGAATGAAAACTTCTCGGCCTATGCCAGCTACACCGAGATTTTCAAACCGCAGAGCAACCTCGACGCCAGCGGCAAGACGCTCAAGCCAATGACCGGTTCCAACTATGAGTTGGGCTTGAAGGGCGAGTTTCTCGACAAGCGCCTGACCACGGCCATTGCCTTGTTCCAGTCCGATCAGACAGGACGCGCAGAGGCCGTCAGCGAAAGCGAAGCAGAGATCATTTGCCCGAATGGCTGCTACCGCGCCTCGGAAAAAGTCCGCAACCGTGGGATCGACCTGGAGATCAACGGAGCCCTGACGTCGACTGGAACGTATCGGGTGGCTACACGTACACCCAGTCCAAATACATCTCGGGCGAACAGAAAGGTGATGACTTCTCGGCCTCCTCCCCGCGCCATCTGTTCAAGATCGCCACGGACTACCGTCTGCCAGGCGTGCTGAACAAAACACGCGTGGGCGGCAGCATCTTTGCCCAAAGCAAGATGACCCAGACCGAAGTGGGCGAAACCTACAAAATCCAGCAAGGTGGCTACACCCTGACCAACCTGCACGCGATCTACGAGATCAACAAGAACCTGGAAGTGCAGTACAATCTGGACAACGTCTTCGACAAGAAGTACATCCAGACCACGGGCAACACCAACTACTGGAACTTCTACGGCGAACCCCGCAACTTCAACCTTGCGCTACGGGCCAAGTTCTAAGATCTATCAGAAGGCGGATATACATCCGCAGTCCTCTCATAAGATTCCGTACACGGCGTTTCAGAGTGTGCTCCTAGGCCGATTTGCCGTTTCCGTTATCGAAATCAATCAGCCAATAGCTGCCCTCCGCGAAGGGCCGCTTCTGGACGATTCTGTTGAAAAGGTCGGTTTGCCCTGAACGCTCGAATATTGATGGGTGAAACACCTCTTTTACACGCAGCCACGTGAAATCCGAATCCTGAACCTTCGGCGCAAAACACAGATTTCAATCTCAGATGCGTACTTTTCTGCTATGGAGACCGAAGCCGACTTTTTCAATAGAATCGGCCGGTTGTTGACCTTCAGCTAGAGGTTGAATTGCCCGGATTTTCCTAAGCGAAGAGTGAGCAAATGCACGGTCAGTAGCATAGTAATATCGCGTCGATTCAGCGGGTTGGTTTACGTGGTAATTTAGGAACCACGCCAAATGCTTGTTGCCGGCCATAGCCAAAATTGCGCCCGTCACGTTGACGTACTAGTAGTGCCATTTTCGAACTCCTCATGAAGCCAAAAATTTTAAAACCTTCCTCACGTCATCCCGCCAAGAATGTTGAGTGTTATCAGGGATCAAGGCCCCTGCGACCTGCGAGGGTTGTCCACTAACGCGGGACTGGCGGCTCTTTACGACCGGGAGCTTGGGCATCTCATGACCTGGCCTCCTGAACACTTCCGAGGAAGCGGGCGGGTGGGGGCTGCATCGGCTGACGAAACCAACGCCGCGAGATCCTGAGTCAGGTAAAAGCAGTGATGCGATCACCGGGGCATGCCTGACTGTCAGTCAGGTGCAGTCCATTTCTTGGGTTGCGGCACCATCATCTGCATCGCTGTTGCTGGTGACTTCTGTGTTTGTCACGCTGATTGTCACGAGGGGGAATGCCGCAAAGCCTTGTACGACGTGGCTTGCAGCAGTGGTACGAGCGCCCGTCTCTTTCCGGGAGAAAGAGACGGGCACAGGTTGGCGCAAGGAAATGGCCAAGCGGATAGGTTGCTGCAGAGCAGCTATGAAAGGGTATGAGTTGCCGCAGTAGGCACACTGGTAAAAGAAGGCATCCATCACATCGCTGTGACCGTGCGAGCTGCCGGACGCTAATCGCACTTTGGGAGAACCACCACGGGGTGGCGTAGCCTTAAAGGTTCTGGCTACCTGGGTTGCTGTCAATGACAGCGCTTTGCCCGATCTTTTCTACGCCTGTGGATAATTCGGGTCAAGGCTCGAATTTTCGGGAGTTCTGCGGCTGTGGATGAAATTATCCAACGGTGGAAATCAGTGGTTTTCCACAGATAGTTGCGTGGGCTTTAGATTTTTTAAGTGAGGTCATCCAAGAGGGCGGCTTTGCAGCCCTGCTTGGATGGACCCGCGTGGAAGGCTGGGTTGTGGAGATCTCACCGGCTTACCAGTGTTGGAATGCGCCACGGTAGTTTTGCAAGGCGACGATGTTGTCGTCGAGCGGGTCGAATTCGTGAGGTATTAAGTGATCACTGAGTCGCCGTTGAGTCTGTCTCGATAGGCTGCATTTTGGGGAGGATCATCTTGGTGTGCCGGGCGTGCTGTAATTGACGGTGCAGAAGGGCGTGCGAGGAACTGATTAACGCGAGTATCGAATTGATCGCGAAGGTTGGCTGTAATGCCTTCTTTGAGGGCATCGAGATAGTCTGCATACCACTGCATCATGATCCGACGTTGCGGCAGGTATAAGGCTTGATTGTACTCACCAGAGATGCCACCCTCGACGTGAGCCAGCTGGCTTTCGACATGATCCTTCAGCCAGCCATGTTCGCGCAGCAGCGTGCTTGCGGTATGACGAGTGCCATGGCTGACGAGTCGTCCTTTATAGCCGATCTTGGCGAACACCAAGTTGATCGTGTTTTCACTGATGACTGGCTGCTTTTCACCATTGCCTGGGAATAGATACCGGCTGCGTCCAGTGCTTTGATTCAGTTTGGTAAGCATGGCAATCAATTGATGAGGTAGAGGGCTGACGTAATCTCTGCGCATCTTCATGCGAGCGGCCGGGATGGTCCATATCCCTTCTTCGAAATCGATCTCTTCCCATTTTGCATAGCGAACCATGCCGGGGCGGCTCGCCGTCAGAATTGTCATCCATGATGCAATCCTCGCTGGTAGCCGGCTGGTGGTCTTGCTTAAGGCTCGGAGAAACTCAGGTAGTTCGTGTTCGTGCAGATGTGGGTAGTGTTGAGTGGGCGGTGGAGCTATCGCAATGGCATGGAGTTCGGAGGCTGGATTGTGTTCGCACAGGCCGCGTGCAATGGCTTGACTGAAAATCTGTTTCAGCCAGGTTCGGGTCTTGTCCGCAACATTGAAGGCGCCTCGTTTTTCGATGCAGGCCTGCAGTTTTGCGCAGTCGCTTCGAGTGATGAGTTCCAGTTGTTTCTCGCCGAGAGCGGGCAGTAGATCCTTATCGAGATAGTCGCGGATCTTCTTCAGCGTCGCGCTGCTGCGGCCGGAGTCCGCTTTGAATTGGTACCAGTACTCCGCGGCTCGCTTGAAGGTGTTGAGCCCGGCCTCCTGCTGTCGCAGTTTGTCATCGCGACGTTTGGTGCCGGGGTTGGTGCCTTGCTTGAGAAGGTTGCGGCATTCTGCGGCTCGTTCACGAGCTTCCTGCAAGGAGATATGCGGATACACGCCCAGTGACATGCGCGCGGCCCGACCCTGATAGGTGTACCGGAAGTGCCAGTACTTGCTGCCGTTGGGTTTCACCAGCAGGGCAAGACCCGAACTATCACTCAAGGTGAACGGTCTGTCGGCAGGCTTGGACGCTTTGATTTGCAAGGCGGTCAATGGCATCGCTGTATACCTCCGGTTCTCGAACTGGAATATGTACAGAAAATGTACCAAAAAGAGGCTGGCTTGCAAGAGATGGGGGTGGAACCCCAGAGACCAAAAAGCCCGCAGTTAGCGGGCTTTAGAGGTGTTGAGTAGACGTTGGTAATCGTCTATGTGCTGCAAATGGTGCCCCGAGGAGACTCGAACTCCCACTCCTTTCGAAAACGGATTTTGAATCCGCCGCGTCTACCAATTCCGCCATCAGGGCTCAATGGCGGCGAAGTATAGAGATGAGATTACCGTTGGTCAATCACGTTTCATGGTCAATTTTCACTATTTCCGCTAGAC
Source organism: Pseudomonas lactucae (assembly GCF_016937615.1). Classification (GTDB taxonomy): domain Bacteria; phylum Pseudomonadota; class Gammaproteobacteria; order Pseudomonadales; family Pseudomonadaceae; genus Aquipseudomonas; species Aquipseudomonas lactucae. The sequence goes on from NZ_JAFHKI010000083.1 coordinate 14,165, forward strand.
TTCCCGGCCCTGCTAGACGAACCCCATCATGCGCGTTGCTGACTTTACTTTTGAACTGCCTGATTCGCTGATTGCTCGCCACCCTTTGGCCGAGCGTCGCGCCAGTCGACTGCTGACCCTGGACGGGGTCAGCGGCGCCCTCGCACACCGTCAATTCACTGATTTGCTTGAGCATTTGCGGCCGGGCGACTTGATGGTATTCAACAATACCCGGGTAATTCCGGCGCGTCTGTTTGGCCAGAAAGCGTCCGGTGGCAAGCTGGAGATTCTGGTGGAGCGGGTGCTGGATACCCATCGCGTACTTGCGCATGTGCGCTCCAGCAAATCGCCTAAGCCGGGATCGAGCATCCTGATCGATGGCGGTGGTGAGGCCGAGATGGTGGCGCGTCATGACGCGTTGTTCGAGCTCAAGTTCGCCGAAGAAGTACTGCCGTTGTTGGAGCGCGTGGGTCATATGCCGCTGCCTCCTTACATTGATCGCCCCGATGAAGACTCGGATCGTGAGCGCTATCAGACGGTCTACTCGCAGCGCCTCGGTGCGGTGGCCGCGCCGACTGCCGGCTTGCATTTCGATCAGCCGCTGCTGGATGCGATTGCCGCCAAGGGCGTCGAGACCGCCTATGTGACTCTGCACGTGGGGGCCGGTACGTTTCAGCCGGTGCGTGTGGATAACATCGAAGACCATCATATGCACAGCGAATGGCTGGAGGTCAGCCAGGACGTCGTGGACGCTGTTCAAGCGTGCAAGGCGCGTGGAGGCCGAGTGGTGGCGGTGGGTACGACTAGTGTGCGCTCCCTGGAGAGCGCGGCACGTGATGGTGTGCTCAAGCCTTTCAGTGGCGACACCGATATTTTCATTTTCCCGGGCAGGCCGTTCCATGTGGTCGATTGCCTGGTGACTAACTTCCATTTGCCGGAATCCACGCTATTGATGCTGGTGTCGGCATTTGCCGGTTACCCGGAAACCATGGCTGCCTATCAAGCAGCCATCGATAACGGGTACCGTTTTTTCAGTTACGGTGATGCGATGTTTATCACCCGCAACCCGGCGCCACGCGGCCCAGAGGAACAACTATGAGTCGTATGTCGTTTGAATTGCTCGCTACCGACGGCAAAGCCCGTCGGGGGCGCCTGACCTTCCCGCGCGGCACTGTGGAAACCCCGGCGTTCATGCCGGTCGGTACCTATGGCACCGTCAAGGGCATGCTGCCGCGCGACATCGTCGCCACCGGTGCCGAGATCATCTTGGGCAATACCTTTCACCTGTGGCTGCGTCCTGGCACGGAAGTGATCAAGAAGCATGGCGACCTGCATGACTTCATGAAATGGCAAGGCCCTATCCTTACTGACTCTGGTGGTTTCCAGGTGTTCAGCCTGGGTGCCATGCGCAAGATCAAGGAGGAGGGCGTGACCTTCGCCTCGCCGGTGGACGGCTCCAAGGTGTTCATGGGGCCGGAAGAGTCAATGCAGGTACAGCGTGACCTGGGCTCCGACATCGTGATGATCTTTGACGAATGCACGCCGTACCCAGCCGATGAAGACGTGGCGCGGATTTCCATGGAGCTGTCGTTGCGTTGGGCTCAGCGTTCGAAGAACGCCCACGGTGACAACACCGCCGCGTTGTTCGGTATCGTGCAGGGCGGCATGCATGAAAGCCTGCGCAAGCGCTCGCTCGAAGGCCTCGACAAGATCGGTTTCGACGGCCTGGCCATCGGCGGTTTGTCGGTAGGCGAGCCAAAGCACGAGATGATCAAGGTGCTGGATTACCTGCCGGGCCTGATGCCCGCTGACAAACCTCGTTACCTTATGGGCGTTGGCAAACCGGAAGATCTCGTAGAGGGTGTGCGCCGCGGTGTGGACATGTTCGATTGCGTGATGCCAACCCGTAATGCCCGCAATGGGCATCTGTTCATTGATACAGGCGTGCTCAAGATCCGTAACGCGTTCCATCGCCATGATGATTCGCCGCTGGATCCCACCTGTGATTGCTACACCTGCCAGAACTTCTCCCGTGCCTATCTGCACCATCTGGACAAGTGCGGGGAAATGCTGGGTAGCATGTTGAATACCATCCACAATTTGCGTCATTACCAAGTCCTGATGGCTGGTTTGCGCGAGGCTATTCAACAGGGTACATTGGCCGCCTTCGTCGATGCCTTCTATGCCAAGCGCGGGCTCCCTGTGCCGCCCTTGGACTGAGTTTTCCGACCCTAAGATTCACTATTTGCAACTGGAGTGCTAAATGAGCTTTTTTATCTCTAACGCCATGGCCGACGCCGCCGCACCTGCTGCTGCCGGCCCTATGGGCGGTGGTTTCGAGTGGATTTTCCTGGTCGGCTTCCTGGTCATCTTCTATCTGATGATCTGGCGCCCACAGGCCAAGCGTGCCAAAGAGCAGAAAAACCTGCTGGGCAGCCTGCAGAAAGGCGACGAAGTGGTGACCACTGGCGGTATCGCCGGCAAGATCACCAAGGTTTCCGATGCTTTCGTGGTATTGGAAGTCTCCGACACCGTGGAAATGAAATTCCAGAAGGGCGCCATCGCCGCCACGCTGCCAAAAGGCACGCTCAAAGCGATCTAAGTAACAACCTTTACCAATCGACGGGGCGCGCAAGGCGCCCCGCGTTATAAGCGGGCGGCGTGATGCTGAACAAATACCCTCTGTGGAAATACGTACTGATCCTGGCGGTGCTGGCGATCGGTTTTATTTATTCCGCTCCCAATCTCTATCCTGATGACCCTGCGATCCAGATATCTGGCGCCAGCACTTCGCTGCAGGTCAATCAGGCTGACCTGGAGCGTGCGAGCAAAGCCCTCAACGACGCGGGTATCCAGGTTAAAGCGGCAACCTTGGCAGCTGGTTCGAAGGGCGGTTTGTTGCGCCTGACCAAGCAAGAAGACCAATTGCCGGCCAAAGATGTCGTGCGCAAGGCCATGGGTGATGACTACGTTGTCGCGTTAAACCTGGCACAAACCACGCCACAATGGCTGCGCAGCATTGGCGCGCACCCGATGAAGCTGGGTCTGGACTTGTCCGGTGGTGTGCACTTCCTGCTGGAAGTGGACATGGACAAGGCTCTCGACGCACGCCTGAAAGTCTACGAAGGCGACGTGAAGAGCCTGCTGCGCAAAGAGAAGTTGCGTTATCGCAGCCTGCCGCAGCTTAACGGTGCCATCCAGCTGGGCTTTGCTGACGAAGCCTCCCGCGAACAGGCCCGTGCGCTGATCCGCAAAAACTTCAATGATTTCGACATCGTACCCGCCGACCTGAATGGTCAGGCGGTACTGCGCTTGGCGATGAGCCCGGCCAAGATCGCGGAGATCCGCGAATACTCCATCAAGCAGAACTTGACCACGGTACGCAATCGCGTCAACGAGCTGGGTGTGGCCGAGCCGATCGTGCAGCGCCAAGGCGCCAACCGTATTGTGGTCGAGCTGCCGGGCGTGCAGGACACTGCTGAAGCCAAGCGTATCCTCGGCAAGACTGCCAATCTGGAGTTCCGCCTGGCGGCCGAGCCGGGTGCTTCCCGCGCGACGTCCGAGGAATTCGAATTCCGCGAAGGCAACCGTCCTCCAGCGCTTATCGAGCGTGGCTTGATCATCACCGGTGACCAGGTGACCGATGCCAAGGCGGGTTTCGGCGAGCACGGTACCCCTGAAGTGAACATCCGTCTGGATGGTCACGGCGGCGAACTGATGAGCCGCGCCACGCGCAGCAATGTCGGTCGCAGCATGGCGGTGATCTTCATCGAGCAGCGTCCTGTTACTACTTACACCAAACAGATGGTCAACGGCGTCGAGAAAGACGTGCCGGTACAGACCTTCAAGGAAGAGAAAAAGATCATCAGCCTCGCGACCATTCAGTCGCCGCTGGGTGCTCAATTCCGCATCACTGGCCTGAACGGTCAGGGTGAATCCTCGGAGCTGGCCCTGCTGCTGCGTGCTGGTGGCCTGGCCGCGCCGATGTACTTCGCGGAAGAGCGCACCATCGGCCCGAGCCTGGGCGCCGACAACATCACCAAGGGTGTGGATGCCGCCCTGTGGGGCATGCTGTTCGTGTCGCTGTTCATCATCGCCATCTACCGCTTCTTCGGCGTCATCGCCACCGTGGCCCTGGCGGGCAACATGGTGATGCTGCTGGCTCTGATGTCGCTGTTGGGCGCTACGCTGACCCTTCCAGGTATCGCCGGTATCGTGCTCACCATGGGGATGGCGGTGGACGCCAACGTGCTGATCTTCTCGCGGATTCGTGAAGAGATCGCGGCGGGTATGACCGTACAGCGTGCTATCAACGAAGGCTTCGGCCGGGCATTTACCGCGATCCTCGACTCCAACCTGACCACCCTGTTGGTCGGCGGGATTCTCTTTGCCATGGGCACAGGCCCGGTCAAAGGTTTTGCGGTGACCATGTCCCTCGGTATCTTTACCTCGATGTTCACGGCCATCATGGTGACCCGCGCAATGGTCAACCTGATCTTTGGCGGACGTGACTTCAAGAAGTTGTGGATTTAAGGGGCTGCCATGTTACGTACAATCAACTTCATGGGCGTTCGCAACATTGCGTTCGGCGCCACCGTGCTCCTTACCGTTCTGGCATTGTTCAGCTGGTTCCATAAGGGGTTGAACTATGGTCTGGACTTCACCGGCGGTACGCTCATCGAGCTGACCTACGAGAAGCCGGCCGACGTTACCCTGGTGCGCAACGAACTGGTCAAGGCCGGTTATCACGAGGCCATCGTGCAAAGCTTCGGTGCGACCACCGACCTCCTGGTGCGCATGCCTGGCGAAGACCCGCAACTGGGTCACCAGGTAGCCGAAGCCTTGCAAAAAGTGGGCGGCGACAACCCGGCGTCGGTCAAGCGTGTCGAGTTCGTGGGGCCACAGGTCGGTGAAGAGCTGCGCGACCAGGGCGGCCTCGGCATGCTGATGGCGCTGGTCGGGATCATGATCTACCTGGCTTTCCGCTTTCAGTGGAAGTTCGGTGTCGGCGCCATTGTGTCGCTGATCCACGACGTGGTCGTAACTGTCGGCATCCTGGCCTACTTCCAGATCACCTTCGACCTGACGGTGCTGGCGGCTGTGCTGGCGATCATTGGTTACTCCCTCAACGACACCATCGTGGTCTTCGACCGGGTTCGTGAGAACTTTCGCGTACTGCGCAAGGCGACGTTGATCGAGAACATCAACATTTCCACCACCCAGACCCTGCTGCGGACCATGGCCACGTCGATCTCCACCCTGCTGGCGATTGCTGCGCTGATGATCTTTGGTGGCGACAACCTGTGGGGCTTCTCCCTGGCGCTGTTTATCGGTGTTCTGGCGGGTACCTACTCGTCGATCTATATCGCGAACGTGGTGCTGATCTGGTTGAACCTCAACAGCGAAGACTTGATCCCTCCGGCCAGTACTGGCAAGGAGGTCGACGATCGCCCTTGAAGGGAGATTGTTGATCGGCTGTAACAAGAAAGGCGCGAGTATTGAACTCGCGCCTTTTTTTTTGCTCCAAGGCTGGGTATAGCGCGGATCTTTCGATCCGTTTGTGATGGTCAGGAGGTTCAACGTGAACAAGTCGTTACTGGTTGGTGCGGTATTGGGTGCTGTCGGTGTGACTGCCGGGGGTGCTGTTGCCACCTACAGCCTGGTAAAAAGCGGCCCTGAGTATGCGCAAGTGCTGGCAGTGCAGCCGGTGAAAACCCAGATCAAGACCCCTCGCGAAGTCTGTAAAGATGTGGCGGTGACCCGGCAGCGTCCGGTGCAGGATGAGCATCAAATCGCCGGTACCGTTGTTGGTGCTCTGGCCGGTGGCTTACTGGGCAATCAGATCGGTGGCGGTAACGGTAAGAAGCTGGCGACCGTTGCAGGTGCGGTCGGTGGGGGTTACGCCGGTAACAAGGTTCAGGAAGGCATGCAGAACCGTGATACCTACACCACCACGCAGACTCGTTGTAATACTGTGAACGACATCAGCGACAAGGTTGTCGGGTATGACGTGCGTTACAACCTCGATGGCAAGGAAGGTTCGGTGCGCATGGACCGTGATCCCGGCGGTCAGATTCCAGTCGACAAGGAAGGGCGTCTGATCCTGGGTCAGAACCAGCAGTAATTCCAGGCCTGGTGCAGTTCAATATGTGGGAGGTGGGCTTGCTCCCGATAGCGGTGTATCAGTCAATGAGTCTGTAACTGAGTAACCGCAATCGGGAGCAAGCCCCCTCCCACATTTGATTGGTGTTGTTACTGAGGCTTAGGCCTGGCTCAAAAACCAGGCATAAAAAAAGCACCCCTCTCGGGGTGCTTTTTTGTGCCCGCTCGCTTAACGCTTCAGCGAGGCCGGCAAGTGCGGCTGGATTGCCGTCAGTACCGCCTTGAAGCATTTGGTGTTGCCGGCAACCACATGGCCTTTTTCCAGGAAATCGTGACCGCCGGTGAAGTCGCTCACCAGGCCGCCGGCTTCTTGGATCAGCAGGGCGCCTGCAGCCATGTCCCATTCGGACAGGCCTGACTCCCAGAACGCATCAAAACGCCCTGCAGCAACATAAGCCAGGTCCAGGCTGGCTGCGCCCGCGCGGCGGATACCGGCGGTCTGGCCAACCAGGGCGCGGAACATGCCCAGGTAGTTTTCAAGGTTGTCCATCTGGTCGTCACGGAACGGGAAGCCGGTACCCAGCAGGGCGCCGTCCAGGCTGGTGCGGCCGCTGACGCGCAGGCGACGACCGTTCAGTTGGGCGCCACGGCCACGGCTGGCAGTGAATTCTTCCTGGCGAACCGGGTCGAGTACGACGGCGTGTTCCAGGCGACCGCGGTATTTGCAGGCGATGCTCACCGCAAAGTGTGGGATGCCGCGCAGGAAGTTGGTGGTGCCATCCAGTGGGTCGATGATCCACAGGTAGTCTTCGCCTTCGCCGCTGCCTTTGTGCAAGCCGGTTTCTTCGCCGAGGATGCCGTGGGTAGGGTAGGCCTTGCGCAGCGCGTCGATGATTTTCTGTTCAGCGGCGCGATCCACCTCGGATACGTAATCCTTGGCGTCTTTTTCGTCGACCTTGATGGTATCCAGGCGCTCGATGGAGCGGAAAATCAATTCACTGGCGCTGCGGGCGGCGCGCAGCGCGATATTCAGCATGGGCTGCATGGATAGGTCACCTAAGGTTGTTAAAGAAAGCCGAGCATTCTAGCAGAAACTTTCTTCAGGTGAAGGACGACGTTAGCTTTCGTGGCATAACCTTGGGCTGTTCTGTAAGATTTGCTCCCCTTTAACGTGTCCGAGAGCGCCTCCCTTGCTGCAAAACATTCGTGTCGTCTTGGTCAATACCAGTCACCCCGGCAACATCGGTGGGGTGGCGCGAGCCATGAAAAACATGGGGCTGACGCGTCTGGTGCTGGTCGAACCGCGCGTGTTCCCGCACCACGAGGCTGATGCTCGCGCATCCGGTGCCAACGACCTGCTTGAAAAAGCCCAGGTCGTCGCCACCTTGGAGGATGCCCTGGTCGGTTGCAACCTGGTGCTCGGCACCAGTGCCCGTGACCGGCGTATCCCCTGGCCACTGCTGGATCCGCGTGAATGCGGCACCAAGGTGGTGGAGGAGGCTGTTGGTGGCGCTGAAATTGCTCTGGTGTTCGGCCGTGAAGATTCCGGCCTGACCAATGAAGAGCTGCAGCGATGTCACTATCACGTGCACATCCCATCAGACCCCGAGTTCAGTTCGCTGAACCTTGGGGCGGCGGTGCAGGTGTTGGCTTACGAAGTGCGTATGGCGTGGTTGGCGGCTGCCGGCCAGCCCAGCAAGATGGAAAAGGAAGAAGTTGCATCGACCAAAAGTGGCGAGTTGGCCACCATGGACGAACTGGAGCGGTTCTATGAGCACCTGGAGCACACCCTGGTGGTCATCGAATTCCTTGATCCGGAAAAGCCGCGGCACTTGATGGCGCGCCTGCGTCGGTTATATGGGCGCAGCTCGGTCAGCCGAGCGGAAATGAATATATTGCGTGGCATCCTCACGGAAACCCAGAAAGCGGCTCGTGGCGAGCTTCTTAAGCGGAAGGATTAAAAATGTTCGAGCGTTTGCGAGAAGATATCCAAAGTGTTTTCCATCGTGATCCCGCGGCGCGCAACGCCTTTGAAGTGCTGACCTGCTATCCGGGCATGCACGCGATCTGGATTCACCGCTTGTCCGGCGCCTTGTGGGGCATGGGCTGGAAATGGCTGGCGCGGCTGGTGTCGAACTTTGGTCGCTGGTTGACCGGGATCGAGATTCATCCGGGTGCCAAGGTGGGCCGTCGATTTTTTATCGACCATGGCATGGGTATCGTCATTGGTGAGACGGCAGAAATCGGTGATGACGTGACGCTGTATCAGGGCGTGACGCTGGGGGGCACCAGTTGGAATAAGGGCAAGCGCCATCCGACGCTGGAAAACGGCGTCGTCGTCGGGGCGGGCGCCAAGGTGTTGGGCCCGTTTACCGTGGGGGCGGGGGCCAAGGTAGGCTCCAATGCGGTCGTCACCAAGGCCGTGCCGCCTGGCGCAACCGTGGTGGGTATTCCGGGGCGCATCATCGTCAAGCCGGAAGTCGGCGACGAGCAGGAGGCCAAGCGCAAGGCCATGGCCGAGAAGATCGGCTTCGATGCCTATGGTGTCAGTGAGGACATGCCTGACCCGGTGGCCCGCGCCATCGGTCAACTGCTCGATCATCTGCAGGCAGTGGACGGCAAGCTGGATGGCATGTGCGGTGCGCTGAAGGAGTTGGGTAGCAGCTACTGTGCGAAAGATCTGCCTGAGCTGCGCGAAGAAGACTTCGCCGAGATCAAGGACGAAGCTGCAACCAAGGCTGGTTGAAGTCTCATCATCAGCACAAAACTCCTGTGGGAGGGGGGTGCTTGCTCACGATATAGGTGTGTCAGGCGCCCAATATAGTGACTAATCCACTGCTATCGGGGGCGAGCCCCCTCCTACATTTTGAACTCCATTGGTCCCGCATTCGTGGTTTGGCCCCGTTCCTGCTGGTCGATCCAACCCCATCCTGCTATGATTCGCGCGCCCTTTTTGCGGGTAATCCTGACTAAAGTACTAGGTCTTATAGTTGACTTAAATACTCGGGAATCGCATACTTGCTCCCATTCTGAAACACCTTGGTACTTGTCCATGAGACTGACTACAAAAGGCCGATACGCGGTGACTGCCATGCTCGACCTGGCTTTGCACGCGCAAGCTGGGCCGGTGTCCCTGGCCGATATCTCCGAGCGCCAAGGCATTTCCCTGTCCTACCTCGAGCAGCTGTTCGCCAAATTGCGCCGCAGTAATCTGGTTTCCAGCGTGCGAGGGCCGGGTGGTGGCTATCAACTGTCCCGCGACATGCAGGGCATCCAGGTGGCCCAGGTGATCGATGCGGTCAACGAATCCGTCGATGCGACCAAATGCCAGGGCCTGGGTGATTGCCACGCCGGCGACACCTGCCTGACGCACCATTTGTGGTGTGACTTGAGCCTGCAGATCCATGAGTTTTTGAGTGGTATCAGCTTGGCTGATCTTGTGACTCGCCGTGAGGTGCAAGAAGTAGCCCAGCGTCAGGACCAGCGCCGTTGCAACACTAAGGCGCCGCGTCTGGACAAGATCGAAGCGTCCGCCGTCGAGTGACAGCCGAAGAGCTAACGGCACGCCAGCCAGCCTGATTTAGGAGAAAGTCCATGAAATTGCCGATTTACCTTGATTACTCAGCGACCACCCCGGTTGATCCGCGTGTCGCGCAAAAGATGAGCGAATGCCTGTTGGTCGACGGAAACTTCGGCAACCCGGCCTCCCGTTCCCACGTATTCGGCTGGAAAGCCGAGGAAGCGGTCGAGAACGCTCGTCGCCAGGTCGCCGACCTGGTTGGCGCAGACCCGCGCGAAATCGTCTGGACCTCCGGTGCCACCGAGTCCGACAACCTGGCTATCAAGGGCGCGGCGCATTTCTATGCGACCAAAGGCAAGCATCTGATCACTACCAAGATTGAGCACAAGGCTGTCCTCGACACCATGCGCCAACTGGAGCGTGAAGGTTTTGAGGTGACCTACCTCGAGCCTACCACCGACGGCATCGTCACCCCGGCCATGATCGAAGCCGCGCTGCGCGACGACACCATTCTGGTTTCGGTGATTCACGTAAACAACGAAATCGGCACCATCAACGACATCGAAGCGATCGGCGAACTGACACGCTCCAAGGGCATTCTGCTGCACGTCGACGCCGCTCAGTCCACCGGCAAGGTCGACATCGACCTGTCCAAGCTGAAAGTCGACCTGATGTCATTCTCCGCCCACAAGACCTATGGCCCTAAAGGCATCGGCGCCCTCTACGTAAGCCGCAAGCCGCGCGTACGTATCGAGGCCACCATGCACGGCGGCGGTCACGAGCGCGGCATGCGTTCGGGCACCCTGGCGACCCACCAGATCGTGGGCATGGGCGAAGCCTTCCGTGTAGCCAAGGAAGACATGGCTGCCGAAAACATCCGTATCAAGGCGTTGAGTGATCGTTTTTACAAGCAGGTCGAGAACCTTGAAGAGCTGTACATCAACGGCAGCATGACCGCCCGTGTACCGCACAACCTGAATTTGAGCTTCAACTACGTCGAAGGCGAGTCGCTGATCATGGCGCTCAAGGACTTGGCGGTTTCGTCCGGTTCGGCCTGTACCTCGGCGTCCCTTGAGCCTTCGTACGTACTGCGCGCCCTTGGCCGCAACGACGAACTGGCTCACAGCTCGATCCGCTTTACATTCGGCCGCTTCACCACCGAAGAACAAGTCGATTATGCCGCGCAGAAAGTCTGCGAAGCCGTCAACAAGCTGCGCGTTCTGTCGCCGCTGTGGGACATGTACAAAGACGGTGTCGACATTTCCAAGATCGAGTGGGCGGCACACTAACTATAGAAGCCGCCACCCCGGCTCTGTAGGAACGTGGCGGAAAACGCAGGCGTTTCTACAGGGTTCCAGAGCGGCCCTGATGAGTGAGGATTCAGTACCATGGCTTACAGCGAAAAGGTCATCGACCACTACGAAAACCCGCGCAACGTCGGCAAGATGAACGCGGAAGATCCTGATGTCGGCACCGGCATGGTCGGCGCTCCGGCGTGCGGCGACGTGATGCGCCTGCAGATCAAGGTCAACGACGCTGGCGTTATCGAAGACGCCAAGTTCAAGACCTACGGCTGCGGTTCGGCCATCGCCTCCAGCTCCCTGGCGACCGAGTGGATGAAAGGCAAGACCCTGGATGAGGCTGTCACTATCAGCAACACCCAGCTGGCCGAAGAGCTGGCCCTGCCGCCGGTGAAAATTCACTGTTCCGTACTCGCAGAGGACGCCATCAAGGCGGCCGTTCGCGACTACAAGCAGAAGAAAGGCTTGATCTAAGTATTTGGCGACGAGTAAGGAGTCAACGATGGCTATCAGCATGACAGAAGCGGCTGCGCAGCACATTCGCCGCTCCCTGAATGGGCGCGGTAAAGGTGAGGGGATTCGTCTGGGTGTACGCACCACAGGCTGTTCCGGCCTTGCCTACGTGCTGGAGTTTGTCGACGAGGTGGTTGCGGAGGACCAGGTGTTCGAAAGTCACGGTGAGAAAGTGATCATCGACCCGAAAAGCCTGACCTACCTGGACGGCACCGAGCTCGATTTCGTCAAGGAAGGGTTGAACGAAGGCTTCAAGTTCAACAACCCCAACGTACGCGGTGAATGTGGCTGCGGCGAAAGCTTCAACATCTGAGGCTATTTGTGGGTACTCCTTGTCATTTCGCTTTATTCGAGCTGCAACCGAGTTTTCGGCTGGACCTCGATCAGCTTGCCACGCGCTACCGTGAATTGGCGCGTAGCGTGCATCCGGACCGCTTCGCTGACGCTTCCGAGCGGGAGCAACGCCTGGCGCTGGAGCAATCGGCCAGCCTCAACGAAGCCTATCAGACGCTCAAAAGCCCACCGAAGCGCGCACGTTACCTGCTCGCGATGAAGGGTGGTGAGCTGCCGCTTGAAGTCACGGTGCACGATCCGGACTTCCTGATGCAGCAGATGCAATGGCGCGAAGAACTTGAAGACTTGCAGGACGAAGCCGATCTGGCGGGTGTCGCGGTCTTCAAGCGCCGTCTGAAAACCGCCCAGGATGAGCTCAACGAAAGCTTCGCAGCCTGTTGGGACGATGCAGCGCAACGCGAACAGGCCGAACGCCTGATGCGACGCATGCAGTTCCTTGACAAGCTCACCTACGAAGTGCGCCAGCTAGAAGAGCGCCTCGACGATTAACCCAGTGTGCTGCCCGTGATGCACGCCTGATAGACAGATAAGACCTGATTACCATGGCTCTACTGCAAATCGCCGAACCCGGCCAAAGCCCTCAACCGCATCAGCGTCGTCTGGCGGTGGGGATTGACCTGGGCACCACCAATTCCCTGGTTGCTGCCGTGCGCAGCGGCCTGTCCGAGCCGCTGCCTGACGCCGACGGCCAGGTTATCCTGCCGTCTGCTGTGCGTTATCACGCCGATCGCACCGAAGTCGGCGAATCGGCCAAGCTGGCGGCGTCCGCCGATCCTTTTAATACCGTGCTCTCGGTCAAGCGCTTGATGGGGCGCGGTCTGTCCGACGTCAAGCAGTTGGGTGACCAGTTGCCGTACCGCTTTATCGGCGGTGAATCCCATATGCCGTTCATCGACACCGTCCAGGGCCCGAAAAGCCCGGTGCAAGTGTCGGCCGATATCCTCAAGGTGCTGCGCCAGCGTGCGGAAACCACCTTGGGCGGCGAACTGGTCGGTGCGGTGATCACGGTTCCGGCCTATTTCGATGACGCTCAGCGCCAAGCCACCAAAGATGCGGCAAAGCTGGCCGGACTGAACGTGCTGCGTTTGCTTAATGAGCCGACCGCTGCCGCCGTGGCTTACGGCCTGGACCAGCATGCTGAAGGCCTGGTCGCCATTTACGACCTGGGCGGCGGCACCTTTGATATTTCGATCCTGCGCCTGACCGGCGGCGTCTTCGAGGTGCTTGCCACCGGTGGCGACAGCGCCCTGGGGGGCGATGACTTCGATCACGCTATCGCGGGCTGGATCATCACCAGCGCCGGCCTGTCGGCCGACCTCGACCCCGGCGCGCAGCGCAACCTGCTGCAAGCCGCCTGCGCTGCCAAGGAAGCGTTGACGGATGCCGCATCCGTTGAAGTTTCCTACGGCACCTGGTCGGCCCAGCTGACCCGCGAAGCCTTCGATGCGCTGATCGAGCCCATGGTTGCTCGCAGTCTGAAAGCCTGCCGCCGTGCGGTGCGCGACTCCGGTATCGAGTTGGAAGACGTCGGCGCTGTCGTCATGGTCGGCGGTTCCACTCGCGTTCCGCGTGTGCGGGAGGCCGTCGCTGAAGCGTTTGGCCGGCAGCCGTTGACCGAAATCGACCCGGATCAAGTAGTCGCCATTGGTGCCGCGATCCAGGCCGATACTCTCGCGGGCAACAAGCGCGAGGGTGGCGAACTGCTTCTGCTCGACGTGATTCCGTTGTCCCTGGGCCTGGAAACCATGGGCGGCTTGATGGAGAAGGTGATCCCGCGCAACACCACCATCCCCGTCGCCCGTGCCCAAGACTTCACCACTTACAAAGACGGCCAGACGGCCATGATGATTCATGTGCTGCAAGGTGAACGTGAGCTGATCAGCGACTGCCGCTCCCTGGCACGTTTTGAGTTGCGCGGTATCCCAGCGATGGTTGCGGGTGCCGCGAAGATTCGGGTGACCTTCCAGGTTGACGCCGACGGCCTGTTGAACGTGGCTGCGCGTGAGTTGGGTTCGGGCGTCGAGGCCAGTATCCAGGTCAAGCCGTCCTACGGCCTCACCGATGGTGAAATCGCCAAGATGCTCAAGGACTCCTTCCAGCATGCCGGCGACGACAAGGTCGCCCGTGTATTGCGTGAGCAACAAGTGGATGCCCAGCGCCTGCTCGAAGCGGTGCAGGGTGCCCTTGACGCTGATGGCGAGCGCCTGCTTGACGCCGAAGAGCGCGGGGTCATCGATCTGCAGATGCAGGAGTTGGCTGAATTGATGAAGGGCAACGATGGTTACGCCATCGAGCAGCAGACCAAACGCTTGTCGCAGGTCACTGACGCTTTTGCCGCCCGGCGCATGGACCAGACGGTGAAAGCCGCACTGGCCGGGCGCAACCTGAATGAAATCGAGGAATAATTAATGCCGCAGGTCATTTTTCTGCCACACGCCGAGCATTGCCCGGACGGTATGGTTGTTGAGGCTGAGACCGGCAAGTCCATCCTCGAAGTTGCCCATGACAACCACATTGAGATCGAGAGTGCTTGTGGTGGTGTGTGTGCTTGCACCACTTGTCACTGCATCATTCGCGAGGGGTTCAACTCGCTTGAAGAGGCTGACGAGCTGGAAGAAGACTTTCTCGATCGCGCCTGGGGCCTAGAGGCGACTTCGCGTCTAAGTTGTCAGGCAAAGGTCGGGACCGAGGACATTACTGTCGAAATTCCGAAATATTCGCTTAACCATGCGGCCGAAGCGCCGCACTGATGGTGACACTGTCATGAGCTATGGTTGGAATGATGTACAACGCATCGCAGAAGAGTTGGCCGAAGCCAAGCCGGATGTGAATCCGTTGACCGTTAACTTTGTCGATCTCCAGCACTGGATCATGGAGCTTCCCGATTTCGACAGTGCCTCTGGCCGTTGTGGCGAGAAGGTCCTGGAGGCTGTCCAACAGCTCTGGATCGAAGAAATCGACTGATCGATCTGGCAGGTTAGGCAATACCCCTGAACCCGCGTATAATTCGCGGGTTTAATTTTTCGTAAATTACCGTTTCTGGAGTTACACCATGGCTGTTCAACGTACTTTCTCCATCATCAAGCCTGACGCTGTTGCAAAAAACGTCATCGGCGAGATCACCACTCGTTTCGAAAAAGCCGGCCTGAAGGTTGTAGCTTCGAAACTCAAGCAACTGTCCAAGGCTGAAGCTGAAGGCTTCTACGCTGAGCACAGCGCTCGTGGCTTCTTCGGCGACCTGGTTGCCTTCATGATCTCCGGCCCTGTTGTTGTTCAGGTTCTGGAAGGCGAAAACGCTATCGCTCTGAACCGTGAGCTGATGGGCGCTACCAACCCTAAAGAAGCGGCTGCCGGCACCATCCGCGCTGACTTCGCTGAGTCCATCGACGCCAACGCTGTTCACGGTTCGGACTCCGAAGCCGCTGCTGCTCGCGAAATCTCGTACTTTTTCGCTGCTACTGAAGTAACCGCTCGCTAAGCATCGGCTTAAAGAGTGAGGGTGAATCCATGACTATATCGACTGTTAAAACCAACCTGCTGGGGCTGACCCAGCCGGAAATGGAGAAATTCTTCGACTCAATCGGGGAGAAGCGTTTCCGTGCCGGTCAGGTAATGAAATGGATTCACCACTTTGGCGTCGACGATTTCGACGCCATGACGAACGTCAGCAAGGCCCTGCGCGACAAGCTCAAGACCATTGCCGAAGTCCGTGGCCCCGAAGTGGTCAGCGAGGACATCTCCAGCGACGGCACCCGTAAGTGGGTGGTGCGCGTGGCGTCCGGCAGCTGCGTCGAGACCGTGTACATTCCCCAGGGCAAGCGCGGCACTCTGTGCGTTTCGTCCCAGGCAGGCTGTGCCCTGGATTGCAGTTTCTGCTCCACCGGCAAGCAAGGCTTCAACAGCAATCTCACCGCCGCCGAAGTCATCGGCCAGGTGTGGATTGCCAACAAATCCTTTGGCAGCGTCCCGGCGACCGTCGACCGTGCCATCACCAACGTGGTGATGATGGGCATGGGTGAGCCGCTGCTGAACTTCGACAACGTCATTTCAGCCATGCACTTGATGATGGACGACCTGGGCTACGGCATCTCCAAGCGCCGCGTGACCCTGTCGACCTCCGGCGTGGTACCGATGATCGATGAGCTTGCCAAGCACATCGACGTCTCCCTGGCGTTGTCGCTGCACGCACCCAATGACGCATTGCGTAACCAATTGGTGCCGATCAACAAGAAATATCCGCTTAAGATGCTGCTCGAATCTTGCCAGCGTTACATGGCTACCTTGGGTGAAAAACGCGTGCTGACTATTGAGTACACTCTGCTCAAGGACATCAATGACAAGGTCGAACACGCGATCGAGATGATCGAGTTGCTCAAGAACACCCCGTGCAAGATCAACCTGATTCCGTTCAACCCGTTTCCCCATTCTGGCTACGAGCGGCCGAGCAACAACGCCATTCGCCGTTTCCAGGATCAACTGCACCAGGCCGGCTACAACGTCACCGTACGCACCACGCGTGGTGAGGACATCGATGCCGCCTGTGGCCAACTGGTTGGGCAAGTAATGGACCGTACCCGTCGTAGCGAACGTTATATCGCCGTGCGTGAATTGAACGCCGCCGACGATCTGCCGCAAATCGCTGTGAATCGAATCTGAGAGAGGATCTCTATGCCCTTGCGCCTTGCGCTGCTTCTGCTTGTTACCGGCCTGGCGGCTGGTTGTGTTTCATCGGGCCATGACAGCCCTTTGCAAACCGGCAAGGGCCGTGACGAAGCGCGAGTCGCCTATGTGCAGTTGGGCTTGGGCTATTTGCGACAAGGCATGAGCGAGCAGGCCAAGGTGCCGTTGAAAAAGGCGCTTGAGCTGGACGCAGACGATGCCGACGCCAATGCC
Source organism: Pseudomonas lactucae (assembly GCF_016937615.1). GTDB lineage: Bacteria > Pseudomonadota > Gammaproteobacteria > Pseudomonadales > Pseudomonadaceae > Aquipseudomonas > Aquipseudomonas lactucae. Next base: position 30,827 of record NZ_JAFHKI010000083.1, read on the forward strand.
GCGCTCGCCCTGGTGTTTCAGGCCCAGGCGGAGCCGGCACTGGCCGAGCAATACTTCAACAAGGCGCTGTCTACCCGGCCTGCCGACCCGCGTCTGCTGAACAATTACGGCAGTTTTCTGTTCGAGCAGAAACGGTACGACCAGGCGACTCTTTATTTCCAGCGAGCCAGCGCCGATACCCTCTATCCTGAGCGTTCGCGGGTGTTTGAGAATCTGGGTGTGACCTCGATGCGTCTCGGCCAGCGCGACAGTGCCCGCCAACAGCTGGCAAAAGCCCTGCACTTGAACGGTCGTCAGCCTCGTGCATTGCTCGAAATGGCTGAGATGTCTTACGAAGACAGGCATTTTGTGCCGGCTCGTGACTATTACGCGCGTTTTAGCCTGCTCAGCGGGCAAAATGCACGTAGTCTATTGCTCGGCGCGCGCCTGGCGACGGTTCACGAAGAACGCGACACGGCCGCACGTTTTGGCCAGCAACTCGAACGACTCTATCCCGGTACGCCGGAATATCAGCAATACCTGTCGGAGCAATGATGAAAGCGGCGCACCCGGAAGTTGTAGCAGCTAATCGCGTAAACCCAGGCGATACCTTGCGCCAGGCACGCGAAAGCAATGGTTGGACGCTGGCGGAAGTGGCCCTCAAGCTCAATTTGACCACCACCTCGCTGGCCAACCTGGAAGCCGGCGCGTTCGATAAGCTGCCTGGGCATACCTTCGCCCGTGGCTATATCCGCGCCTATGCCAAATTGCTGGGCATCGATCAGGCCGTCTTGGTCCAGGAATTCGACCAGTTCACCGGTACCGACTCCCAGGGCAGCAATGTCCACGGCCTGGGCCGTATCGAAGAGCCTGTGCGGGTGTCCCACACCATTTTGCGCATTGTCAGCCTGTTGCTGCTGATCGCCGTGATCGGCGGCGGTTTTGTCTGGTGGCAGGACCAGGCCTCCCAGCGCACCAAGGACCTGACCAGTAACGCCATGGAGCACGTCGAAGTCGAAAGCGCCGACGGCACTACCCAGATCCATCCGTTGGATGAGCCGGAGGACCAGGCGGTTGCCGAAGGGCAGGCCACGCCTGAAGCGCCGCTCGCCACTGAGCAGCCAGCATTGGAAACGGCGCCTGCCGCAACCGCCGCTGTGCCTGCTCCGGCCGCGCCGGCAGTTTCGGCCGCCCCGGTTCATACGCCTGCCGCATCGGCTCCAGCGGCACCTGCGCCTGTCGCTCCGACGGCGCCGGCCATTTCGCCGCCTACCACGCCGGCATTGATCGCCGGTGACGGCCGCGTACAAATTACCTTCGTCGCTGACTGCTGGACGCAACTCACCGATGGCAATGGCAAAGTGCTGTTTAGCGGTCTGAAGCGTAAGGGAGATACACTCGACCAGGGCGGCAAGCCTCCTCTGACGCTGCGTCTGGGCTTTGCCCGTGGCGCGCAAGTGGCCTACAACGGCCAGCCTGTGGACGTGGCGCCGTTCACCAGTGGCGAAACCGCTCGCCTCAAGTTGGGACAATAGTCATGCACGGCGAATCTCCAATCAAACGTCGCGTATCGCGCAAGATCTGGGTCGGCTCGGTGCCGGTGGGTGGCGACGCCCCCATCGCGGTGCAGAGCATGACCAACAGCGACACCAACGATGTCGCCGCCACCGTCGCCCAGATCAACCGCCTGGAAGCGGCCGGCGTGGACATCGTGCGGGTGTCCGTACCGGACATGGACGCTGCCGAAGCCTTTGGCCGCATCAAGCAGTTGGTCAAGGTGCCGTTGGTGGCCGACATTCACTTCGACTACAAGATCGCTCTGCGCGTGGCCGAACTGGGCGTCGATTGCCTGCGGATCAACCCGGGCAATATCGGTCGCGAAGACCGCGTGCGCGCCGTGGTGGATGCCGCTCGTGATCGCGGTATTCCAATCCGCATCGGTGTCAACGCCGGCTCCCTGGAAAAAGACCTGCAGAAGAAGTACGGCGAGCCGACACCGGCGGCGCTGGTCGAGTCGGCGCTGCGCCATGTCGAACACCTCGAACGCCTGAATTTCCAGGACTTCAAGGTCAGCGTAAAGGCCTCCGACGTGTTCATGGCGGTAGAGGCCTACCGCCTGCTGGCCAAGGAAATCGTGCAGCCACTGCACCTGGGGATCACCGAAGCCGGCGGTTTGCGTTCAGGCACAGTGAAATCTGCGGTGGGCCTCGGTATGCTGCTCGCCGAAGGGATTGGCGATACTATCCGTATCTCGTTGGCGGCAGACCCGGTAGAGGAGGTGAAAGTCGGCTACGACATTCTCAAATCCCTGCGTTTGCGCTCCCGCGGTATCAACTTCATTGCCTGCCCGAGCTGCTCGCGGCAGAACTTCGACGTGGTGAAAACCATGAACGATCTGGAGTTGCGTCTCGAAGACCTGCTGGTGCCGCTGGATGTCGCGGTGATCGGCTGCGTGGTCAATGGGCCGGGCGAAGCCAAGGAGGCTCACGTGGGCTTGACCGGCGGCACACCGAACTTGATCTACATCGACGGCAAGCCGTCGCAGAAGCTGACGAATGACAATCTGGTGGATGAGCTGGAAAAGCTGATCCGCGAGAAAGCGGCCGAAAAGGTCGCGGCTGACGCAGCGCTGATCGCGCGCGGCTGAAAACGAATTTAAGGATTTGATGTGAGCAAGTCTCTGCAAGCCATTCGTGGCATGAACGACATCCTGCCTGAACAGACGCCCCTGTGGCGCTACGTTGAGGGCACTGTTGCGCGCCTGCTGGATAACTACGGTTACAAGCAGATCCGCATGCCGATCGTTGAGTTCACCGAACTGTTCAAGCGCTCCATCGGTGAAGTGACCGACATCGTCGAAAAAGAGATGTACACCTTTGAAGACCGCAACGGCGACTCCCTGACCCTGCGTCCTGAAGGGACCGCTGCGTGCGTGCGCGCCGTGCTTGAGCATGGCCTCACCGGTGGCGGTCAACCACAAAAGCTGTGGTACATCGGCCCGATGTTCCGCCATGAGCGCCCGCAAAAAGGTCGTTATCGCCAGTTCCACCAGATCGGCCTGGAAGTGTTCAACCTCGATGGTCCGGACATCGATGCCGAGCTGATCGTACTGACCTGGCGCCTGTGGGGCATGCTGGGTATCCGCGATGCGGTCAAGCTTGAGCTCAACAGCCTGGGCACCAGCGAGTCCCGTGCGCGCTATCGCGAAGCCCTGGTGGAATTCCTGTCCGCACGCCTGGACATGTTGGACGAAGACAGCCAGCGCCGTCTGAAGACCAACCCATTGCGCGTATTGGACACCAAGAACGCCGATACCCAGGCCGCACTGGTCGACGCGCCGAAAATGGCCGACTACCTGGACGACGAGTCCCGTACGCATTTCGAAGGCCTCAAGGCTCGCCTGGATGCCGCCGGTATTCCGTACGTGATCAACCCGAAACTGGTACGCGGCCTCGACTACTACAGCAAGACAGTATTCGAGTGGGTCACCGACAAACTCGGCGCCCAGGGCACCGTGTGTGCCGGCGCCGTTACGACGGCCTGGTCGAACAAATGGGCGGCAAGCCGACCACGGGCGTAGGTTTCGCCATGGGCATCGAGCGGCTTATCCTGCTGCTCGAAACCCTGGAGCAGGTCCCGGAAGAAATTGCCCGTCAGGTGGACGTGTATCTCTGCGCATTTGGCGAGGCGGCTGAACTGGCTGCCTTGGCCCTGAGCGAGAAAGTGCGTGACCAACTGCCCAACCTGCGCCTGCAGATCAACGCCGGCGCCGGCAGCTTCAAGAGCCAGTTCAAGAAAGCCGACAAGAGCGGTGCGTTGTACGCACTGATCCTCGGCGATGACGAGTTGGCCCGGCAAGTGATAGGTTTCAAACCCCTGCGTGGCCAGGGCGAGCAACAGAACATTGCCTTCGATGCGCTTGCTGCGCACTTGGCCACCTGCGTCGTGCAGGGTTGAAGCTGTCGAACAGCCGAATTTAGCGATTAAGGAGTATTGGGGTGTCGAGTACTGATGATGAGCAGTTGGCCGATTTCAAAGACTGGTGGCAGCGTAATGGCAAGCCCCTGGTTACCGGCGGCCTGCTGGCTTTAGTGGTGGTGTTCGGCTGGCAAGCCTGGCACAAGTATCAGGCCAACCAGTCCCAGGGCGCCTCGATCCTCTATCAGCAATTGCTGGAAAGCACCCTGACGCCTGACGGCAAGCCCGACGCGGCCAAGGTTGCGTATCTGGCAGGCGAACTGAAAAAAGATTTTGGCGGTAGCACCTACGCCCAGTACGGCAGCCTGTTTGTCGCGAAAGTCGCGGTCGACTCCGGCAAGCTGGATGACGCGTCCGTCGAACTTAAAGCCATCGTCGACAAACCGACCAACCCGACCCTGGGTGAAATCGCACGTCAGCGCCTGGCCCAGGTATTGGCGGCACAGAGCAAGGCTGACGAAGCACTCAAACTGCTCGACGGCGATGCGGACAAAGCATTTGTAGCCACTCGTGAAGAGCTCAAGGGGGACCTGTTGGTCCAATTGGGTCGTACCGACGAAGCCAATGCTGCGTATAAGAAAGCCAAGGCGGCGCTGTCTGATGAAGCGGCAGTCGGTGGCTTACAAATCAAGCTGGACGACTTGGCCAAAGGGGATGCGTGACGTGATCCGTTGGAAACATGCAGCATTGCTGGCTCTGGCCGTTCTGGCCGCGGGTTGCAGCAGCAACAGTAAAAAAGAACTGCCTCCGGCCGAGCTGACCAGCTTCAAGGAAGAAGTGGTCTTGCAAAAGCAGTGGAGCCGCTCCATCGGTGACGGTCAGGGCGAAACCTACAACATGTTGGTACCGGCAATCGACGGTGACAACATTGTGGCCGCTGACGTGACCGGCGTGGTGATCTCCATGGATCGCATGAACGGCGACGTCAAGTGGAAGAAAGACCTCGAATTGCCCGTCTCCGGCGCTGTCGGCGTGGGTTATGGCATGGTCCTGCTCGGCACGCTCAAAGGCGAAGTCGTGGCGCTGGATTCCAGCACCGGTGAAGAGAAATGGCGCGCTCGCGTGACCAGTGAAGTCCTCGCGCCGCCTGCCACCAACGGCGATATCGTCGTGGTGCAAACCCAGGATGACCGCGTCATCGGCCTGGACGCCAGCACTGGCGAACAGCGCTGGTTGTACGACAGCACCCCGGCAGTGTTGACCTTGCGCGGTACCAGTGGTCCGGTTGTGACCAACAATCTGGCCGTTGCAGGCCTGTCGACCGGTAAAGTGGTCGCCCTGGACACCCGTAACGGCGTGCCGGTTTGGGAAACCCGTGTGGCCATCCCGCAAGGTCGTTCCGAGCTGGACCGCGTGGTGGACATCGACGGCGGCTTGCTGCTGTCGGGTGAAACCCTCTACGTGGCGACCTATCAGGGCCGCGTTGCGGCGCTGGACCTGCAAAGTGGCCGCGTCAACTGGCAGCGTGATGCTTCCAGCTACGCCGGTGTCGCCCAAGGGTTTGGCAGCGTCTACGTAAGCCTGGCGTCCGGCACTGTTGAAAGTGTCGACGAGCGTTCCACCACTGCGTTGTGGAGCAACGACTCCCTGGCCCGCCGTCAGCTGTCGGCACCGGAAGTGTTCTCCAGCTACGTAGCGGTCGGCGACTTCGAAGGCTACCTGCACCTGCTGAGCCAGGTGGACGGTCGCTTTGTCGGTCGTGAGCGTATCGACAGCGACGGCCTGCGTGCGCGTCCGCTGGTGGTGGGTAACATGCTTTATGTGTATGGCAACAGCGGCAAGCTGGAAGCCCTGACCATCAAGTAAGAACCATGCTTGGGGTAACACCCAGGCGGCCCTGCTTCGGCGGGGCATGCGGCATCTGACGATGCTGCCCCGAGCACCAGCCGCTGCCTTGCAGCGGCTTTTGTATTTTCTGAAATAACGAAGTGGAGAGCCGCATGGTTCCCGTAATCGCCCTGGTGGGCCGACCTAACGTCGGCAAGTCCACCTTGTTCAACCGCCTGACCAGGACTCGCGACGCCATTGTCGGCGACTTGTCCGGTCTGACCCGTGATCGCCAATACGGTGAGGCAAAGTGGCAGGGGCGCTCCTACATTATTGTCGACACCGGAGGTATCTCCGGTGACGAGCATGGCATGGACGAAAAAATGGCCGAGCAGTCGCTGCTGGCCATTGAAGAAGCCGACGTCGTGTTGTTCCTGGTGGACGCCCGCGCGGGCTACACCGCTGCCGACCAGATGATTGGCGAGCACCTGCGCAAGCGCAACAAGCGTTCCTATTTGATCGCGAACAAGATCGACAACATCGATCCTGAGCAGGCCCGCGCCGAATTCAGCCCGATGGGCCTGGGCGACGCGATCCCGATCGCCGGTGCCCACGGTCGCGGCATCACCCAGATGCTGGAAGTCGCCCTGCGCGACTTTCCGAAGGATGACGCCGAGGAAGAAGAGGGCGAGGAAGAGATCGTTGCCGAAGGTGAGGAAGCCAAGCGCATTCCTGGCCCGAGCGAAAAAGACGGTATCAAGATCGCCATCATCGGTCGCCCGAACGTCGGCAAGTCGACCCTGGTCAACCGCATGCTCGGTGAAGACCGCGTCATCGTCTACGACCAGCCCGGCACCACGCGTGACAGTATCTACATCCCGTTCGAGCGTAACGACGAGAAGTACACGCTGATCGACACTGCCGGTGTGCGCAAGCGCGGCAAGATCCACGAGGAAGTTGAAAAGTTCTCCGTGGTCAAAACCCTGCAAGCGATCAAAGACGCCAACGTGGTGATCTTCGTGATGGACGCCCGCGAAGGCGTGGTGGACCACGACCTCAACCTGCTGGGCTTTGCCCTGGAAGCCGGTCGGGCGTTGGTGATCGCGATCAACAAGTGGGACGGCATGACGCCGAGCGAGCGCGATTTCGTCAAGATTGAGCTGCAGCGTCGCCTGTTCTTCGTCGAGTTCGCCGATATCCACTTTATCTCGGCCCTGCACGGTACGGGCGTGGGCAACCTCTATGCCTCCGTACAGAACTCGTTCAAGTCCGCGGTAACCCGTTGGCCGACCAACCGCCTTACCCAGATCCTGGAAGACGCAGTGGGCGAGCACGCGCCGCCGATGGTCAACAACCGCCGGATCAAGCTGCGTTACGCCCACTTGGGCGGTGCCAACCCGCCGATTATCGTGATCCACGGTAACCAGATCGAGAAGGTGCCCAAGTCCTACGTGCGTTACCTGGAAAACACCTACCGCCGTGTCTTGAAACTGGTCGGTACACCGATCCGTATCGAGTTCAAGGGTGGTGAGAACCCATACGAAGGCAACAAGAACACACTGACGGACCGTCAGGTGAACAAGAAGCGTCGTTTGATGACTCACCACAAGAAGGCCGACAAGAAGCGCCGCGATAAAAAGTGAAGCAGCGGCTAGTGAAAAGCTGCAAGCGGCAAGTAAAAGCTGGACCACTTGTGGCTTGAGGCTTGTAACGTGCAGCTCAAACCGCCAGGTACAAAAAAGGGCTCTGAATGAGCCCTTTTTCGTGCCTGGCGGTTTGCCCCTTGACCCGCTTGTTGCTTGCAGCTTACAACTTGCAGCTCACCCGAAGGGGGCTCCCATGATCACCAGCAAGCTGCCAAATGTCGGCACGACTATTTTTACTACCATGTCGCAACTCGCCGCCGAAACCGGCGCGCTCAACTTGTCACAGGGATTTCCCGACTTCAACGGCCCCCAGGGTTTGCTCGATGCCGTGGGGAGACACGTTGCCAGCGGGCATAACCAGTATTCGCCGATGACCGGCCTGCCGGCGCTGCGTCAGCAAGTGGCGGCGAAGATCGCGCGCAGTTACGGCGCCACGATCAATGCCGACAGTGAAGTGACCATCACACCCGGCGCCACCGCTGCGATCTTCTGTGCAATCCAGGCGGTGATTCGCAGTGGCGATGAAGTCATCGTATTCGACCCCTGCTACGACAGTTACGAGCCTTCGGTGGAACTGGCCGGCGGTCGTTGCGTGCATGTGCAACTGAGCCTGCAGGGCTTTGCGCTGGACTTCGACAAGATCAACGCCGCGCTGTCGCCGCGCACGCGCATGATCATCCTCAACACCCCGCACAATCCCACGGGCGCGCTGATCAGCCGTGCCGAGCTGGACCAACTGGCCGACCTGATACGCGACCGTGATATCTACCTGGTCAGCGACGAGGTCTACGAGCACCTGGTTTTCGATGGCGTGTCCCATGTCAGCGTGCTGGCTCACGAAGAACTGTATCAACGCGCATTCGTCGTCAGCTCCTTTGGCAAGACCTATCACGTGACCGGCTGGAAAACCGGCTATGTCGTTGCGCCGCCAGCGCTCACCGTTGAGCTGCGCAAGGTGCACCAGTACGTCAATTTCTGTGGTGTGACGCCGTTGCAGTTCGCGCTGGCCGACTTCATGGCCGAACACCCGGAACACGTCGACGAACTGCCGGCGTTCTACCAGGCCAAGCGCGACCTGTTCTGTGACCTGCTGGCGCCGTCGCGTTTGAGTTTCACTCGGGTCGCCGGTACTTACTTCCAACTGGTGGATTACGCACAGATCCGCCCCGATCTGGACGACGTCGCCATGTCACTGTGGATGACCCGCGAGCACGGCGTGGCGACCATTCCGGTGTCGGTCTTCTACCAGCAACCACCCCAAGGCTTGCGCCTGGTGCGCCTGTGCTTTGCCAAACGCGAGGAGACGCTGAGACAAGCGGCTGAAAAACTATGCGTGATCTGAATGCATTGCCCAACCTGACAATCGCCCTGGTCCAGACCACGCTGGCATGGCATGACCGCCAGGCTAACCTTGAACACTTCGCCGCATTGCTGGAGCAGGCCAGGGGCGCCGACCTGATCGTGCTGCCGGAGATGTTCACCAGCGGGTTTTCCATGGAATCGGCCACCCTGGCCGAGCCCGAGAGCGGCCCGACCCATCATTGGCTGCAAGCTCAGGCGGCGAAGTACAACGCGGTGGTTACCGGCAGTGTGATTATCCAGGCCGCCGATGGTAGCCATCGCAATCGACTGCTGTGGGCGCGGCCGGATGGCGAGGTGCTGCATTACGACAAGCGTCATCTGTTTCGTATGGCCGGTGAACATAATCACTACACCCCCGGCGAGCGCCAGGTGCAGTTTGAGTTGAAGGGCTGGCGTGTTCGGCCGCTGATTTGCTACGACCTGCGTTTTCCGGTGTGGAGCCGCGATGCCCAGGATACGGACCTGCTGTTGTATACCGCCAACTGGCCGGGCGCGCGGCGTCAGCATTGGAACCGCTTGTTGCCGGCGCGGGCGATTGAAAACCTGTGTTATGTGGCGGCGGTGAATCGGGTGGGCACGGATGGCAAAGGCTTTGCCTATACAGGCGACAGCCAGGTGCTGGATTTCCAGGGCGAAACCTTGCTGAGCGCGGGAGAGGCGGACGGGGTGTTCCAGGTGATTCTGGATGCGGCCGAGTTGTCTGCCTATCGCAGCAGATTCCCGGCGAACCTGGATGCCGATAGCTTTCAGTTTGTCCGACAGACCGCTATCGGGGGCAAGCCCCCTCCCACACTTTGATTTGTGAGTACATTCAAAAATTGTGGGAGGGGGCTTGCCCCCGATGAGGCCCTGTCAGGCAACCCAAATCTGAAACTCAATAAAAAGGCCCCTGGATTCGCATCCAGGGGCCTTTTGCATTGCGGCGATAAAGCTTACGCCGCTTTGGCTTCCTGCTGGCTCAACGAACGGTTCAGCGCGCTGAACAGCGCCTTGAAGCTGGCGGTGGTGATGTTTTCATCAATGCCCACGCCGTGTACCGGACGTTCGCCGTTCACCCGCAGCTCGATATAAGCTGCGCCTTGGCGTTAGTGCCAGCGCCAATGGCGTGTTCGTTGTAGTCCATGATCTCCACGCCAATCGGCAAACCAGCCACCAGCGCTTCCAGCGCGCCGTTGCCTTTGCCTTTCCAGTGCAGGTTGGTCTCACCCTGGCCCTTGCCTGAGACTTCCACCTCGACAAAGCTGTTGCCGTTCTCTTCCTGCAGGCGATGGCTGACCAGCGCGTACGGGGTGTTGGCTTGCAGGTACTCACGTTGCAGCAACGCGTAGATCTGCGGCGCGGTCATCTCCAGGCCCACGCGGTCGGTCTCGGCCTGTACCACCTGGCTGAACTCAATCTGCATGCGACGCGGCAAGCTGATGTCGTATTCCTGCTCCAGCAGGTAGGCGATACCGCCTTTACCCGATTGGCTGTTCACACGAATCACCGCCTCGTAGCTGCGACCGATGTCGGCCGGGTCGATCGGCAAGTACGGCACTTCCCACAGGGCATCGTCTTTCTGCTGGCTGAAACCTTTGCGGATAGCGTCCTGGTGGGAGCCGGAGAACGCGGTGTGCACCAGGTCGCCCACGTACGGGTGACGCGGGTGCACCTGGATCTGGTTGCACTCTTCAACGACTTTGCGCACGCCATCGATGTCGGAGAAATCCAGCTGCGGGTCGAGGCCCTGGGTGTACATGTTCAGTGCTACGGTCACCAGATCGACGTTGCCGGTGCGCTCGCCATTGCCGAACAGGCAGCCTTCTACACGGTCGGCGCCGGCCATCAGGCCCAGCTCGGTGGCGGCGACGCCGGTGCCACGGTCGTTGTGGGTGTGCAAGCTGATGATCACGCTGTCACGACGGTTGATATGGCGACCAAACCACTCGATCTGGTCGGCATAGATATTCGGCGTGGCGCATTCGACAGTGGCCGGCAGGTTGAGGATCATCTTGTGCTCAGGCGTCGGGTTCCACACCTCGATCACTGCATCACAGACTTCCTTGGCGAATTCCAGCTCAGTGGCGCTGAAGGTTTCCGGGGAGTATTCGAAGGTCCACTGGGTTTGCGGCTGCTGGGCGGCGTATTTGACGAACAGCTTGGCGGCGTTGACCGCGATGGCCTTGATGCCATCCTTGTCCTGGTTGAACACAATCCGGCGGAACGACGGCGACGTGGCGTTGTACAAGTGCACGATGGCTTTTTTGGCGCCGCGCAGGGATTCGAACGTACGCGCGATCAAGTCTTCACGGCCCTGGGTCAGCACCTGGATGGTGGTGTCCTCGGGGATGTGGTTGTCTTCGATCAGGGTCCGCACGAAGTCGAAGTCGGTTTGCGACGCAGCGGGGAACGAGGCTTCGATTTCCTTGACCCCGACGGCAACCAGGGTCTTCCAGAAACGCAGCTTTTTCGCCGCGTCCATCGGTTCGATCAGCGACTGGTTGCCATCACGCAGGTCGGAACTGCACCAGATCGGCGCGGTGGTGATGGTTTTGGATGGCCAGGTGCGGTCCGGGATATCGATGGTCGGGAACGCGCGGTACTTCGAAGACGGGTCTTTGAGCATGCTCATCGGGAAATCCTTTGTTGTAGGGGCCGAGAAAAGGCGGCCTGCCGTAGAACTGTTTTGGGGATAAAGCTTGAAGACGAGGCAGATCGATTCAGCCTGGCAGTCGTGCGCTGACGAGGCACAGGCTGCGGTGCTGGCGGAGCTGAATGAGGGTGTGAGAGGTTTTCATAAGTCCAACCCTAACCTCAGGGGTGAAAGATGGCAAGCAGTCGCTAAAAATTGAGAGAAGTTCTTTTATCTGCGTATGAAACGGGATTTTATGGTTGGGAATAGTGCTCAGGCTAGATTAAATTGCGCGCCCGTTATCAGGCGCGCAATCGCGTCATTCAAGGCTGGAAGGCGCCGATGAAAATCGCCGGTCGACCCGTGCATCGTTCAGGCTGACATTCCAGTGCATATGCGGCCCGGTGGCGCGGCCTGTCGCGCCGACCTTGCCCACGACTGCGCCGCGCACCAGTTGCTGGCCCACCTTCACGTCGATCTTCGACATATGGCAGAACATGCTGATAAAGCCCTGGCCATGGTCGACAAACACGGTGTTGCCGTTGAAGAAGTAGTTGCCGACCAGAATGACCTTGCCGTTCGCCGGGGTCTTGATCGGCGTACCGGCCGGTACGGCAAAATCCAGGCCTGAGTGCGGATTGCGTTCCTCGCCGTTGAAGAAGCGACGTACGCCGAACTTGCTCGACAGTGGCCCGTTCACCGGTTTGTCCAGCACCAGATTGCTCGGCAGGTTGGGGCTGAAGCTGCGGTAGGCCTTGATCTGAACCGCCAGCTCGGCCTCGATGCGCTTGAGTTGCGCGGGCTCGGGGTTGACCTGGCTTTTGTTTTTCAAGGTGATGCGCTGCTCGGGGTATTTCTTGTAGCCGACGATAAACGGCAATGTATGGCCACCGCTGCTGATGCGTTCATTACCGGGCTTGACGCTCAACGGAATGCCGACAATGGCCAGCCAGTTGTCCTGCTCCTTGACCACCAGCACCGGTTTGCCTTGGTAGGAGGCTTTGGGCGCCGTGGCCGAAGGGCCGAGTTCGACCACCGCCACACCGCCTGGCACCGGTTTATTCAAGGTGCGACTGACGTAGCTGTCGGCGTGAGCGTTAAAGGCCAGGCACAGCAGCATCCACAAGCTTAAGAAACGAGGCATCGATCAATCCAGTAACGAAAGGGTGACGGGTGTGAGGTGGTTGTCTTCCACCCGCACCTGCAATTGGCCTTCACCGAGGCGCGCTGTCAGACGCTGGCCGGTGTGGGTTTGCGCGGCGTTGCGAATGGCCTGGCCACGTTCATCCAGCAGGATGCTGTAGCCACGCCCCAAGGTTGCCAGCGGGCTCACCACCTGCAACGTCTGCACCTGGCTCTGCAATTGCAGGCGCCGTGCCTTGAGACCTTCACGCATGGCGCGGGGCAGGCGTTCGGCAAGGCTGTCCAGGCGTTGGCGCAGCAGCGCGAGTTGACGCCCCGGATGTTGGCCGGCTAGGCGCGTTTCCAGGCGGATCAGGCGTTCGCGACGGGTATTGAGGCTGCGCTCGAAGGCGCGGCGCAAGCGCATGTCCAGGTCATCCAGGCGCTGGGCCTGCTGGCGCAGACGCTCGCCGGGGTGGCGCAGGCGCCGGGCCATGCCTTCCAGGCGCAGACGACTGTGGCTCAGTCGGTTGCGCATCAGCATCACCAGGCGGCGCTGCAGGTTTTCAACTTGGCGCACCAGATGACTGGCGTCCGGTGCCAGCAGTTCAGCAGCGGCGGAGGGAGTAGGGGCGCGCACGTCCGCGACAAAGTCGCTGATGGACACATCGGTTTCATGGCCGACGGCACTGACGATGGGTGTCACGCATGCATCCACCGCCCGCGCCACGGCTTCTTCGTTGAAACACCAGAGGTCTTCCAGCGAGCCACCGCCACGGGCCAGGATCAGCGCGTCAAAACCTCGGGCATCGGCGAGTTTCAACGCTCGCACGATCTGTGGGATCGCTTCGCGGCCTTGCACGGCGGTCGGGATCAGGGTCAGTTCAATGTTCGGCGCGCGGCGGCGGAACACGCTGATGATGTCGCGGATCACCGCGCCGTCGGCGAACTGATAATGCCAATGCGCCGAGGGTGCGCCGGTAGCGGCACCTTGCGTTCGGCGCTGAACAGGCCTTCGGCGCTGAGCTTTTCCTTCAGCGCATCGAAGGCCAGGCGCAGCGCGCCGTCACCGGCCGGCTCCACGGTATCGAGGATCAGTTGGTAATCACCCCGGCCTTCGAACAACGAGACCTTGCCGCGCACCTTCACCGCCAGGCCGTCCTTCAGCGCCTGGCGCACCCGCGCGGCGTTATTGCGAAACAGCGCGCAGCGCACCTGCGCACCGCTGTCCTTGAGGGTGAAATACACATGGCCGGAGGCCGGGCGGGCGAGGTTGGAGATCTCGCCTTCGACCCAGATATTGGTGAACACGTCTTCCAGCAACACCCGCGCGCGGCCGTTGAGCTGGCTGACAGTCAGGACTTCGCGGTCCAGGCCCAGGCGGGCAAAAGGGTCTTTAATCATGGGCGGCAGTTTATAGGCATTCGTGCAAGGTTTGGCAGAATTGCGCCACCAGCGGTTGCGGCGCCTGTTGGCAGGCCAACGCCACGCTGCTCAGGCAGTCCGGGTTGGCCAGGGGTAAAAAGCGCACGTTGGCAGGCGCGATGTCCTGCATGGATTTTGGTAACAAAGCTATACCGAAGCCGGCCTGGATCAATTGCAGCTGCGTGGTCTTGCGCGACATGACGCGCGCCGCCTTGGGGAAAAATCCCGCGCGCATGCACAGTTCGGCCGACAGATAACTCAGGCCGCCACGCTGTGGATGAGGGATCGAGATAAACGCCTCATCCTTAAGCTGCTCCAGCTCGACGGGCGTATCACGGCGTGACAGCGGATGATTCGACGGCACCGCCAGCAACATGGGTTCGCTATATAAAGGCCGCACGCTTACCCCTTCGCGCTGGCACAACACCGGCAAGCGCAATAGCCCGACGTCCAGGCGTCCCTCGGCGATTTCCTCCAACTGGTCTTCGGAAGACAGTTTGGCAATATCCACCGACACCCCTGGGCAGCACTCCAGCCACGTGCTGATACCTTGCAGCAAGCGGCCACTCATCGGCACGGTGCTCGAATGGCTCAAGCGCAGCGTACCGAGCTGGCCATGACCGACTTGGGTGGCCATTTCACTGGCCTTGAGCAATTCACTCAGCAGGTTGCGCGCGCGCGGATAAAAGGCTTCGCCGGCGGCTGTCAGCCTCGGTTGGCGCGCCGTGCGCTCGAACAGCGGGGTTTGCAACCGGGCTTCCAGTTCCTTGATCTGCCGGCTCAAGGCCGATTGCGCCACGAACAAACGTTCCGCGGCGGCGCTGAAGCTGCCACTGTCGGCGATTTCAACGAAGTAGCGCAGTTGGCGAGTGGAAATCACGCGTCATGCCTTTTTGAGATAGGTGTAGGGCTTTGAAGATATTAGTCGCATCTCTCGTCGATGGCTAAAGTGAACGCTGTCTTTTACAAGGAAACGTTCATGAGCCCGATTGAACTGATGAGCCAGTGGTCATTTGGCGTTGTGGATTGGCTGGTGATCGGCGTGGGTGTGGTGGTGGCGTACATCGTGTTCGGCATCGCCGGCTTCGGTACGGCGTTGGTAGCCGGGCCTGTGCTGATTCTGTTCATGCCATTGTCGAAGATCATTCCGTTGCTGGTGTTGCTGGATTTTGTCGCAGCCTTTGGCGGCCTGCTGCAAACACGACGGGATGTGAACAAACCGGAACTGCTGCGACTGCTGCCGTGCATGGCCATCGGCTGCACGCTGGGTGTGGTGTTTTTGCTCAACCTGCATTCGGACCTGTTGCTGTTATTGATGGGCCTGTTTATCAGTGCCTACGCGGTTTACAGCCTGGCAGTAAAAGCCCGTCCTTCGCAGCTCGCCAAAGGCTGGTCAATCCCCATGGGCACCGTCGGCGGGCTGTTTGGGGCGCTGTTCGGCAGTGGTGGCTTTTTATATGCGATCTACCTGAACAGTCGTCTGCCCAAGGACGCGGCGCGGGCCACGCAAAGTGCGCTGATCAGTTGCAGCACGGTGGTGCGTCTGAGTTTGTTCCTGATTGCCGGGGTGTATGCTGATTTGCCACTGTTGATGCTGGCGCTGTGCCTGCTGCCGGCGATGGCCCTGGGCTTGTGGTGTGGGCGCAGGTTGACGATGCGCCTGTCCCGTGAAGCATTTGTGCGCTTGGTGACGTGGTTGGTGTTGGCCAGTGGCATTGCGTTGATCGGGCGGTACTTGAGCACTTGACCTGTGTGAGGCAGGGATTAAGCTGCCAGCCTCTAGGGCGCCATCGGGG
>NZ_JAFHKI010000084.1 GCF_016937615.1 Pseudomonas lactucae
CCAGAGCCAGAGCCAGAGCAACAGCAACAGCAACAGCAACAGCCTAGCCAGAGCAACAGCAAACAGTCCCCTCCGCGCTATACCCATCGACCGCTTATCCCCACCCTCCCAAACCCGATTGAATTTTCCCCACCCCACAATGTTCTTCCCTATAGAAGCGCCGCACAGCGAGCGCTCTTGCGGGGTCTTCATGCAAGAAGGCCAGGTTGTATAGGACATTGCGGGAACTGCCATCATGACGTTACTAACGGCGCTGTCGGGCCAGCCGGCCTCTGTGCATGACTCGGGCTGCGGGGAGTATCAGCGGGTCTATCAACAACTGCATGGCGAAGCGCCGAACGCTTGTGCGCTTGCTCGCGAGTTCCTGCACTCGCAGTTGGCCCTGGTAAAAGACGCTGACAGCGAGCTTCCCGACGAACCGGAACACTTGTATGCCTGGGTCGAGCAGCGTTGCGCCGTCGTGGCCCAGGCCTACGCCGAGTACCTTGAACAACGTCGGCAAGGCCGGCCGCGTCGTTACTTTCGCAACAAGGCCCATGCGCTGTATGTGCTGCAACGCGTGGCCCCGACCAAACAGGTCGATGGCGCCTGGCTCTACGGTTTGCTGCGTTACTGGCAAGACCAGCGCTTCGACGGGCTGCTCACCACTTACCTGGAAGAGCTGGGCGATGGTGATGCCGCGCAGAACCATGTGGTGATCTACCGCAAACTGCTCAGTGACCACGATGCCGACAGCGACGCGGGCCTTGAGGATGAGCACTACCTGCAAGGCGCGCTGCAAATGGCCCTGGGCCTGTGCACCGAAGAATTCCTGCCGGAGGTCATCGGCTACAACCTGGGCTACGAACAGCTGCCGCTGCACCTGTTGATCACCTCCTATGAACTGAGTGAACTGGGCATCGACCCTTACTACTTCACGCTCCACGTGACCATCGACAATGCCAGCAGCGGCCACGCCAGCAAGGCGGCGCAGTCGGTGCTCAACCTGTTGCCGCTGGGCGAGGGCAGGGCGCAGTTCTACCGGCGCGTGGCCCAGGGTTACCGTCTCAATGACCTCGGTCCGGGGACCACAGCGGTGATTGACAGCTTCAACCTGCAGGACGAAGTGGTGGCGATGCTCGAACGCAAGCGCACTTTCGGCCAGCACATGCATTCGGACTATTGCCGTTTCGAGGGCAAGACCGTCAATGA
The DNA here is from genome assembly GCF_016937615.1 of Pseudomonas lactucae. Taxonomy (GTDB): domain Bacteria; phylum Pseudomonadota; class Gammaproteobacteria; order Pseudomonadales; family Pseudomonadaceae; genus Aquipseudomonas; species Aquipseudomonas lactucae. The sequence continues at coordinate 1,192 of NZ_JAFHKI010000084.1, forward strand.
GTGGCTGGCCACGCCGGGCCAGATCCCCGATTTTCTCCAGGCCTTGCAGGACAAAGGCTGGATCAAGCTCAACCAGGACCCGGCCAACAGCCGTTTCTGGCAGTTGATCGAGGGGGCTGGTGCAGCGATGTTCGGCGTGTTCAGCGGCTATGAAAAACAGGTCCTGCATGACTGGATTGCCGGTGACTGGAGCCACGACCAACGCGTGCCGCCCGCACGGCCGGGGCGCGGCAGCCCGTTTGCCCGCGAGCAACAACGCCCGGCAGACCCGGACAGCCAGGCGTTGGTGGAATCGCTGAGCAACCTGACCGGCGAGCAACAACTCAACGCGCTGATCCCATGGCTGTCCGCGCGCCGTCATTGCACTCCTGCCGGGCTGTATGCCACCCGGCGTTTTATCCAATTGCGTGCGCGTCTGCGCTAAGGAACGGCTCATGTCTGCACAACAACTCGCCGACCGCGCCTTGCTCAACCTGGGCAAGGGCCTGAAGGAGAGCGGCTACCGGTTCATCACGCCCACGCCCTTGACCCACGAACGTGTCTATCGACGCCTGGCGACCCCGCTGGCGATGAACTTGCGTGATGTGTTCGGCTGGTCGATGCCGTTTGACAGCGACCTGTTGCCCGACGCCTTTCGCGACGAGCTGCAGCAAGCGGACGTGATTGAAAAACACGACGCGTTGTGGCGCAGTACCGTGCGCTGGTCGAGCCTGGGGGATCTGCTGTTTGCGCATTCACCGTACCCCACCACCCAAGCGGACGCGGTGTTTTTCGGCCCCGACAGCTACCGTTTCGCGCAGGTGATCGAGGCCCATCTGCAGCAGCGTTTCGAACCGATCAAGTGCGCTGTCGACATCGGCTGCGGCGCGGGTGTCGGCGCGCTGGTCATCGCCCAGGCGCGGCATGACGCACAGGTGCTGGCGGTGGACATCAACCCCCGCGCCCTGCGCATTACCGCGGTGAACGCCGAGCTGGCGGGGCTGAGCAATGTCAGGGTGTACCAGAGCGACCTGCTGGCGAGCCTGGACGGCACATTCGACTTGATCGTCGCCAACCCGCCGTACATGAACGACGACCGTCAGCGCGCCTACCGGCATGGCGGCGGTGCATTGGGTGAGCAGCTGTCGGTGCGCATCGTCAACGAATCCCTCGGGCGCCTGGCCCTGGGCGGCAGCCTGGTGCTGTATACCGGGGTGGCGATGGTCGCCGGCGGCGATCCTTTCCTGGAAGCGGTCGGGCCCTTGCTGGCCAACGATGCCTTCGGCTGGACCTACCGTGAACTGGACCCGGATGTGTTCGGCGAGGAACTCGACAAGCCCGGCTATGAGCGCGTGGAGCGGATCGCCGTGGTCGCGCTCACCGTCACCCGGTTGCGCTGACCGCCCATGCTGACCTTCGGCATCGAAGAGGAATACTTCATCACCGACCTGCACAGCCGCCAAATGCTCAGCGAGCCCCCGGCGGCGGTGCTGGCGGCGTGTCGACGAGCGATTGGCGCAGGGTTTGCCTTCGAGATGTTCCAGGGGCAGATCGAAGTGGCATCGCCGGTGTTCAAGGCCAGCCGCGAAGCCGCCGATTACCTGGCCACCGTGCGGCACAACCTGGCTGAATCCCTGGGTGAATTCGGCTTGGGCATTGTCTGCGCCGGCAGCCATCCGCTGGCGGCCTGGCGCGAGCAGAAGCCCACGGCGCAGGCGCATTTCGAGCAACTGTTCGAGGACATGCAACAGGTGGCGCGGCGCAGCTTGTTGTGCGGGCTGCATGTGCATGTGCAGGTACCGACAGAGGTGGATCGCATCGCGGTGATGAACGAGGTGTCGTCGTGGCTGCCGTTGTTGTTGCTGCTCAGTTGCTCATCGCCGTTCTGGGAGGGGGCGCCCAGCGGTTTCATGAGCTACCGCCAGGCCGCCTGCGATGAGTGGCCGCGCATGGGCGTGCCGGAGCATTTCGAAGACTGGGCGGGCTACCAGCGCTACCTGGCATTGTTGCACCGCGTGGGTGCGATCAAGGCCGATGGCAACGGCTGGTGGGGTATCCGTCCGGCGGCGCGTTACCCGACGCTTGAGTTGCGCATGACGGACGCGTGCCCCCGGCTGGGCGATTCCCTGGTCCTCGCCACGCTGTTTCGCGTGATGGTCACCCATGCCTGCGCGCTGGCTCGGCCCGGCGCCACGTTTACCGCCCAGACGCGCTGGCTGCTCAAGGAAAACCGCTGGCAGGCCAAGCGCTATGGCGCGGCGGGCACGTTTGCACTGGACGACCAGGGCACCATCGGCAGTGCTGAACAGTGGTTGCAGCAGGCCGCGCAACAGTTTCGCGCGACCGCCGTGGCCATGGGCGAGCCCTTGGTGTTCGAGCACGCCCTGGCGCTGTTGCGGCGCGGAAACAGTGCGCTCGATCAACTGGAGTGTTTCGCAGACGCCCTGGCCAAGGGCGCGGATGAGCCCGCCGGTTTACAGGCAGTGGTCGATCGTCTGCTCGCCCAGAGCCGTGGCGACCTTTGATCGGCTGCCCGCGTACGCCAAGGGAACGCCCGCCATGACGGCCGCCCCTAATGACTGACTCTACTCAATAACCGGAGTGCAGCCCATGCGAGCCATGACCTATCAAGGCGCCCATAAGGTGCAGGTGGACACCGTCCCCGATCCCATCATCGAACAACCCGACGACATTATTCTGCGGGTCACCGCCACGGCGGTTTGCGGCTCTGACCTGCACCTGTACCGCGGCAAGATCCCGACGGTGGAACATGGCGATATTTTCGGCCATGAGTTCATGGGCATTGTCGAAGAAACCGGCCCCGGCGTGACGGCGGTGCAGCGCGGCGACCGCGTGGTGATCCCGTTCGTGATTGCTTGCGGCGAGTGTTTCTTCTGCCAGCTGCAGCAATTCGCCGCCTGTGAAACCACCAATGACGGCCGCGGCGCGATCCTGAATAAAAAGGCGATCCCGCCGGGTGCTGCGCTGTTCGGCTACAGCCGCCTGTATGGGGGCATTCCCGGTGGCCAGGCCGAACTGGTGCGGGTGCCCAAGGCCAACACCGGGCCATTCAAAGTGCCCGGCGTGCTGGCGGATGAAAAGGTGCTGTTTCTCTCCGACATCCTGCCCACTGCCTGGCAGGCGGTGACCAACGCCGGAATTGGCCAGGGCTCCAGCATAGCGATCTACGGCGCCGGGCCGGTCGGGCTGCTGAGCGCGGCGTGCGCGCGGATGCTCGGCGCCGAGCAGATTTTCATGGTCGACGATCACCCGTATCGACTCGACTATGCGCAGAAGATGTACGGCGTGATCCCGATCAACTTCGAAGACGACGATGACCCCGCCGACACCATCATCCGCCAGACCGCCGGCATGCGCGGGGTTGATGGCGTGGTGGATGCCGTGGGTTTCGAAGCCAAGGGCAGCACCACCGAAACCCTGCTCACCACCCTCAAGATCGAAGGCAGCAGCGGCAAGGCGTTGCGTCAGTGCATCGCTGCGGTGCGCCGCGGCGGTGTGGTCAGCGTCGCGGGGGTGTATGCCGGGTTTATCCATGGCTTCATGTTCGGCGATGCGTTCGATAAAGGCCTGACGTTCAAGATGGGCCAGACCCATGTGCAGCGTTTTCTACCGCAGTTGCTGGAGCATATTGAATTGGGGCGCCTGAACCCGGAGGCGATCATTACTCATCGTCTGTCGCTGGAGCAGGCGGCGCGGGGGTATGAGGTCTTTGATAAATGCGAGGAGGAGTGCCGCAAGGTGATCCTGTTGCCAGGGATCGATGAGCGGCCGCTGGTCGAGCCGCTGGAAGAACCGACGCCGGAAATTCGCGTGCAGGGCGTTCCCGGTTTCTAGGTCCCTGTGGGAGCAGGCTTGCCATGATGCCAGTCAGTTAAAAGGGTAAAAAAGTAACCTGTGGCGAGGGAGCTTGCTCCCGTTGGGCCGCGAAGCGGCCCCAGCTCTTTGTTTGAAAAGACTGGGACTGCTGCGCAGTCCAACGGGAGCAAGCTCCCTCGCCACAGGTACAGTGTTCGCCCTTGACTGACCGGCATTAAGGCAAGCCAGCTCCCACATCAGGACGTGGGTGGTTGCGCGAATCAGATCAGGGCTTGTGGCTGCAGGTGCAGTTCGCCGTCCACATCCTTGACCAACCCACTGGCCAGCAACAGCGGCGCCAGGCGCTTGTGCAGTTGAGGCTCGACAAAGTCCTTTACCGAATCCAGGGCCAGCACACCACTGAGCGGCAACTCGGCCTTGGTGTACGACAACCAGGCCTTCTTCAGCATTGCCTGCACATCACTGCCCGCCGTGGAGGCAAAGCGGCGGTGGGTGGGGCGGCTATCGAACGTGAACGTGTGCTGGAAGCCGTAGCCGGTTTCATCACCGTTGCCGGCGACGCAGCGCACGCAGGTACACGGGCCGTCGCCGAAGGCGCTGCGCAGGTAGGTGTTGAAGTCCACCACCGGTTTGAGTGACAGGCGCTTATCCACCGCGAACAGATCGCCGGTCATTTTTTCGTCAGTGTTCAACGTGCATTTCCTCGCAGGTTGGTGGCAGTTTTTCAAGCGCGGCACAATACCAGCCAGGCGCGGGTTTGGGGATTATTTGCATCACAATCGAGAAAGACCACATTGCCGTGCCCACGCCAGCGCGGGGCAAGCCCGCTGCCACATTTGACCTTCGTTGTTTGAGCACTCAGCGAAAGAACTCCCCCGGCGTTGCATCGAACTGCTGGCGAAACGCGTTGATAAACGCCGAGGTGGACTCATAGCCACAGTTCAGCGCCACATCCGTCACCCGCTCGCCTTGCTCCAGGGCGGGCAGGGCGCTGAGCAGGCGCAAGCGCTGGCGCCAGGCGCGGAAGGTCAGGCCGGTGTCTTTCAAAAACAAACGGCTGAGGGTCTTTTCGCTGAGCCCCAGTTTCTCGCTCCATTGGCCCAACGTGGTCTGTTGCTCCGGGCGCAGGCTCAGGCTGCGGTAGATCTGCCGCAAGCGGGCGTCAAGAGGGAGGGGCAGCATCAGGTCCACCTGGGGCGCGGCGGCGAGTTGGTCGAGGATCACCTGGGCCAGACGCCCATCCGGGCCATCCTCGGCGTACTCCACCGGCAGCTCGCTGAAACTGCGGATCAGCTCGCGCAACAGGCTGTTCACCTCCAGCACGTGACAATGCCCGGCCGCCCAGGCGGTAACGCGGCAATCCAGATACAGGCTGCGCATCTCTGTGTGGGGCGCGCTGTAGACGCGGTGCGGCATGCCCGCCGGAATCCACACCGCGCGTTGCGGCGGTGCGACGAAGCGCCCGGCGCTGGTCTGGATCTCCAGCACCCCGGAAATCGCGTAGGACAACTGCACCCATGGATGGCTGTGCCGACGTGTCAGCGCGCGGTTGGGCAGCGATTCGGTGCGTCCATACACCGGCCGTGGCAGGCTGGACAGCCCGGGAATGCTGCGGCGTACGGTTTTGTCCTGTCCTTTAGGCGGCATTTACTGGCTCATTGGCGTTAGTCGGTAACAGGCTGTTACGTTAGAGTCGCCACGACGTTCTTGGCAACCCCTGGAAGATGCGCTTATGACTCGCCCTCGTTTCCTGCCCGACAATTTCACCCTGACGCTGATCGCCACGGTGGTCCTTGCCTCCCTGTTGCCCGCCAGCGGCCAGACCGCCGTGCGTTCGGCTGGGTGACCAACCTGGCCATCGCGCTGCTGTTTTTCCTGCATGGCGCCAAGCTGTCACGCCAGGCCATCGTCGCCGGGGCCGGTCACTGGCGCCTGCACTTGCTGGTGTTCAGCCTGACCTTCGTGCTGTTCCCGCTCCTGGGGCTGGCGCTCAAGCCGGTGCTGTCGCCGCTGATCGGCAAAGACCTGTACATGGGCATGCTCTACCTCTGCGCCTTGCCGGCCACTGTGCAATCAGCGATTGCCTTCACCTCGCTGGCGCGCGGCAATATCCCCGCAGCGATCTGCAGCGCGGCGGCCTCAAGCCTGTTCGGCATCTTCCTCACGCCGTTGCTGGTGACGTTGTTGCTCAACGTGCACGGCGAGGGTAGTTCCACTGTCGATGCGATCCTCAAGATCAGTGTGCAACTGCTGCTGCCGTTCATTGCCGGGCAGATCGCCCGCCGCTGGATCGGCGCGTGGGTGGGGCGCAATAAAGCCTGGCTCAAATTCGTCGATCAGGGCTCGATCCTGTTGGTGGTCTACGGCGCGTTCAGCGAAGCGGTCAACGAAGGCATCTGGCATCAGATCCCGCTGTGGGAACTGGGCGGACTGGTGGTGGCCTGCTGCGTGTTGCTGGCCCTGGTGCTGGTGGTGTCCGCCTTGCTGGGCAAGGCCTTCGGGTTTAGCCAGGAGGACCGCATCACCATCCTGTTCTGCGGCTCGAAGAAGAGTCTCGCAACCGGCGTACCGATGGCTCAGGTGCTGTTTGCCGGTGCAAGCATGGGCGTGTTGATCCTGCCGTTGATGCTGTTTCACCAGATCCAGCTGATGGTGTGTGCGGCGTTGGCGCAGCGCTATGCCAAGCGGCCGGAGAGCGTTCCGGAGCTGATGGAACAGGTCCAACCCTGATGTAGGTCGATGTACTGAACCTTGTAGGAAATTTTGCTTTTACCGACGAACGGCCTTAAGTTTGCGCATCGAGGGTCGACGTTCCTTTTAACTACCTAGAAGGGAGTGTCGACATGAATATCCAACGTTTTTCGGTGGCCGCAGGCCTCTTTGTCGTCTTGGCCGGTACCTGTGCCACGGCGGCAGGCCAAGGCACCATTGCGTTTCATGGCAGCATCGTTGAACCCGGCTGTCTGTCCAATGCACACAACGGTTCAGTCATGGAGTTGACCGGCTGCCCCAGTGTGAATCGGGGCGGTCGCATCGATGTGCGCAACGTGACCCCGGTCACCAGCGTCAAGGCCGTGGGCAATTCATCGGCGCGTGCAGTGTTATTGACTGACAGCGGCAGCAGTGGACGCTATTACGACCAGCGGTATCAACTGGTGGACAGCTTTGGCAAGCCGATCCGCACCGGTGCCTACGTGGTGACCCTGACGTCGCCCTGAGCGACGATTGTCCAGGATCAGCGCCAACAACCGGCCGAGAAACCTATAGAATGCTCGGCGGCGGCGCTTGTCCTGGGCGGTCGCTTGATCATCGTCAGAGTACCTCGCCGTTCCATGAGCCTTTCAGCCGCAACCCCCCAAGCCAACTGGCAACCGGTCATCGCCCTCGCGTTGGCTGCGTTTGTGTTCAACACCACCGAATTCGTCCCGGTCGGCCTGCTCAGCGCCATCGGTGCCAGCTTCGACATGCCCATCGCCAGCGTCGGCCTGATGCTCACCCTCTACGCCTGGATCGTGTCCCTGACGTCGCTGCCGGTGATGCTGCTGACGCGTAACGTCGAACGACGCAAATTGCTGATCGTGCTGTTCGGTCTGTTCATCGCCAGCCATATTCTGTCCAGCATTGCGACCAGCTTCGGCATTTTGATGCTCAGTCGCGTCGGCATTGCGTTGTCCCATGCCTTGTTCTGGTCCATCACCGCGTCCCTTGCCGTACGTTTGGCGCCGGCAGGCAAACAGGTGCAAGCCCTTGGTCTGCTCGCCACCGGCACCTCCCTGGCGATGGTCCTGGGCATCCCCCTCGGTCGCCTGCTCGGCGAGGCCATGGGCTGGCGTACCACGTTCCTGGTGATCGGCGCCTTTGCCACCGCCCTGGTGTTCTGGCTGGCGCGCACCTTGCCGCTGCTGCCGAGCCAGAACTCGGGCTCACTGCGCAGCCTGCCATTGCTGTTCAAGCGCCCGGCATTGGTGGCGCTCTACGGGCTCACCGCCCTGACCGTGACCGCGCAATTTACCGCCTACAGCTACATCGAGCCCTTCGTCGAAGGCGTGGCCGGCCTGGGCGGCAGCGCGGTGACCCTGATCCTGCTGGTATTCGGTGGCGCGGGCATCGTCGGCTCGCTGCTGTTCAGCCTGGTGCACCGCTTCAATCCGCACCTGTTCGTGGTTGGCGCGGTGTTCCTTCTGGTGGCGTGCCTGTGCCTGTTGCTGCCCCTGAGCGGCGCCGAATCCTACCTGGTGATCCTGAGTATCTTCTGGGGCATGGCGATCATGGGCTTCGGCCTGGCGATGCAGTCCAAGGTGCTGGTGCTGGCACCGGACGCCACCGACGTGGCCATGGCAATGTTCTCCGGCATCTACAACATCGGCATCGGCGGTGGCGCCCTGATGGGCAGTTGGGTCGGCGGCCACTTCGGCTTCGCCTGGATCGGCGCGGCGGGTGGGCTGCTGGCGGCGGTGGCGCTGGTGGGGTATTGCCTGGCGATTCGCAGGTTTGGGACGGGGGTGGCGCAAGACTGATATAGGCGCGAACTAGCTCGCTACTTCAGTTTTTTTTTGCGGGTATTTTTGTCTGGATATTCGTTGACGGTGAATTTGCGAGAAGGCTTACACTTTTCTCGGAGGATCTCATCCATCTGCTGCACGCTTTTCATTAGTTCTCAAAGAATTTAGTCAAGGCTATTTCCATTGTTTGGTGACTGATTCGGTACTGAATAAAGGGCGACCCTAAGGTCGCCCGTTTTCATTTACACCACTCTCTCCTGCAACCTGCGCCCAATTACATCCAGTAGATCGCAGCCATCACGCAACGGAATATTCAGCAACAATGCGAAATCCTGCAATACAACAGCGTCGCTGCTGATTCCGTCACGCAGGGCTAGGTTCTCCAGAACTTGAGTGACGGCCCGAATGCGAAAAATCGCTGCATCATGCAATGCATCGAGCGGTGCCTGGGTATCGATAAGCAGGGTAGGGATAGTGCAATCGGGGCCCGTGACAGGCATGTACCGATCTGGTGCGGTCATGGTTCTTGCTCCCATATCTAAGTGAGCCGTCACCTTCTGCCGCCAAGCAGAATTAGGGTGGCGGATTACGCAAGGTTGGCGGACCGGGGATATAGGACCCGGCACTTCCGAAGAAGTCCCTGCGCAACCCGCCATTGCACAAAATTGCGGACGCAAAAAAAGCGCCTGCAATCGTGTTGGGGGCGCTGTTGCGCCTATATCTGTTCGGACCGCCAAGTCCAATCGCAGCATTTGCTGCGAGTTGGGAGATTAACGTGAGGGGGGCTTCGTCGCAACCGTGAAATGTGCAGGATCAGGAATTTGGATAGTTTGCCCGTTGGCACAAGCGGACGCCGAGTAATGCTGACGCAGCGCTTCACCAAAACCGGACAAGTCTTATAGGGCTCATCGCCACCCATTGCTACCGTCCCCCAGGACCGCCCACCGTCTGTGGTGACGGCACTTGAACAGCAATGGAGTCGATTGTGCAAAAGCGTCTGAGCGCAGAGTTTCTCGGTACCTTCTGGCTGACCTTCGGCGGGTGTGGCAGCGCCGTCCTGGCGGCCAACTTTCCAGGATTGGGTATCGGTTTTTTGGGGGTGTCCCTGGCGTTCGGCCTCACCGTCCTGACCATGGCCTACGCGGTGGGGGGGATTTCCGGTGGGCACTTCAACCCGGCGGTGACCATCGGCCTGTGGGCCGGGCGCCGCGTGCCGGCCGCCGATGTGCTGCCGTACGTGGTGGCCCAGGTGGCGGGGCGGTTGTCGCGGCGGCGGCGTTATACCTGATTGCCAACGGTCAGCCCGGTTTTGAAACGGGTGGTTTTGCCGCCAACGGCTATGGCCCGCTGAGCCCAGGCCAGTTCGACATGAAGGCCGCCTTGCTGGCGGAACTGATCGCCACGTTCTTTTTCGTGCTGATCATCATGCGGGTGACGGCGCCGGGTGCGGTCGCCGGGTTTGCACCGATTGCCATCGGCCTGGCGCTGACCCTGATCCACCTGGTCCTGATCCCCGTGACCAATACCTCGGTCAACCCTGCGCGCAGTACCGGGCCGGCGCTGTTTGCCGGGTGGGATTACCTGTCGCAGCTCTGGCTGTTCTGGCTGGCGCCGATTGTCGGCGGCGTGCTGGGGGCGTTGGCAGCGCGTGGGCTGACGGTCAGCGAACAGGAAGGCTGAGGGGAGCGAGTAGACTCGCTCCGCCGGTGGGCGACGTTACAGCGCAGCCAACACCTTCTCCAATTTCTCCTGATCCCGCGCAAACTGGCGAATGCCTTCGGCCAGTTTCTCAGTGGCCATCGCATCTTCATTCGAGGCCCAGCGGAACTGCGCTTCGCTCAGATGCTGGCGTGCCTCGCCCTCGGTACCCGGCGTGAGTTTGCGCGCCAGCGGCCCGTTGTCTTCAGCGAGTTTTTGCAGCAGGTCCGGGCTGATGGTCAGGCGATCACAACCGGCCAGTTCTTCGATCTGGCTGAGGGTGCGAAAGCTCGCGCCCATGACCACGGTCGGGATGGCGTTGGCCTTGTAGTAGTTGTAGATGCGCGTCACCGATTGCACGCCCGGGTCTTCAACGCCGGTGTAGTCCAGGCCGGTGTTCTTGCGGTACCAATCGTAGATGCGCCCCACGAACGGCGAGATCAAAAATACCCCCGCGTCGGCGCAGGCCTGGGCCTGGGCGAAGGAGAACAGCAAGGTCAGGTTGGTCTGGATGCCGGCCTTTTCCAGGCGCTCGGCGGTGCGGATGCCTTCCCAGGTGGAGGCCAGCTTGATCAGCACGCGGTCGCGGCCGACGCCGGCCTGGTCGTACAAGGCGATCAACTGGTTGGCCTTGGCCCACAACGCATCTTCATCAAACGACAGGCGCGCGTCGACTTCAGTGGAGATACGCCCCGGAATCACCTTGAGGATGCCGCAACCCACCGACACCGCGAAACGGTCGCAGGCCAGGTCGACATCGCCCTTGGACACGCTGACGGCATTGCGCAGCAACTCGGCGTATTCCGGGATGGCGGCGGCCTTGAGCAGCAACGACGGGTTAGTGGTGGCGTCCACCGGGCGCAGGCGGCTGATGGCTTCCAGGTCGCCGGTATCGCAGACCACGGTGGTGAATTGCTTGAGTTGTTCGAGTTTGGACGTCATGAGCGGCGGTCTCCAAAAAAGGGTTATCGGTTGAGGGCCTGCGCGGTGTCGAGGTCGGTCACCAGGATGTCGAGGTAGCCACCCTTGAGTGCGCCACGAATCGCCTGGACCTTGTTCAGCCCGCCGGCCAGGCCGAGCACGCGGTGGATGTCGCGCAACTTGGGCAGCGCCACCGACACCACGAATTCTTCATCTTCCTCCAGCACCGGCTTGCCCTGGGCGTCGAAGTAACGCAGGCAGATATCGCCCACCGCGCCACGCTCGGCCAACAGGCGCAGCATGTCCTCGGTGTAGTAGTTGCCGCTGTTGCGCAGCAGTTGCGAGGGCTCCAGCTCGCCGATGCCGACGATCGCCAGGGTGATGCTGTCAAAGCGTTGCAGCACCTCCTTGACCTCTTCCATCTGCACGATGCGTTGCTTGCTCTGCACCGATTGCTCGATGCTTTGCGACGGCAGCAGATACGCCGGGCAATTGAGCAGGGTGGCCAGGCGCTGGGTGAGCAGGGTGGCTTCAAACGCGCCTTTGTGGCCGACCCCGCCCAACAGTTGTACCACTTCCTCGGCGCCTTGTTTACCCGGCTGGGCGTGCAGATGGCCGACCATCGCGCGGATGGTGCTGCTCCACGACGAAATGCCGATGCGGTCCTGGGGCGACAGGCTGGTCTCCAGGTAATGCGCGGCGGCCGAGCCGATGGCTTGCTTGATGCTTTCATCGTTACCGGGCTCGGTGGCTTCCACCACGATCACCCGGCGCACGCCGTAGCGGCGTTGCAGTTGGTTTTCCAGCTCCAGGTGCAGGCCTTGCAGGCGCATCACGCTGATCTTCACCACGCCTTCCTGCAGCGCCCGGCGCAGGGCGCGGCTGATAAAGGATTGGGACAGGTCCAGTTGCGTGGAAATTTCGGACTGCTTGAGCCCTTCTTCGTAATAGAGGCTCGCGATCTTGGTGATCAGGCGCTGTTCTTCGATCTGGCTCATGAAAGCCTCAGTGGTTGACTCAATGGCCGTGAGGATACCAAACCCTCACGACATGATCAGGCCGCCGTCGATATTGATCGCCTGGCCGGTCAGGTAAGCCGCGTCATCCGAGGCCAGGAACGCCACCAGCCCTGCGACATCCGAGGGTTTGCCGGCGCGGCGCAGGGGGATGTTCCTGACCCATTCGGCCATCAGCTCACCCTTGGCGTAGCGTTTTTCGTCGGTGCTGAGGATCTCGCCCCACACGCGGTCATTGTAGTCCCACATCTCGCTTTCGATGATGCCGGGGCAGAACGCATTGACCGTGATGTTATGCCGCGCCAGCTCCAGGGACAGGCTCTGGGTAATGCCGATCACGCCCATCTTGCTCGCGGCGTAGTGCGGGGTGTAGATAAAGCCCTGGCGGCCCTGGCCGGACGAGGTGTTGATCAAGCGTCCGCTGCCTTGCTTGACCATGTACTTGGCCGCCTCCCTGCAACCCAGCCATACGCCGGTGGTGTTCACTTGCAGCACTTTGTCGAAGTCGGCGCGGGGCATGCTGTCGTAGTGGTCGATGGTGATGATGCCGGCGTTCTGCACCGACACGTCGATACTGCCGAAGCGTGCGTGACCTTCGCGGTAGAGGCGTTCGATGTCACTTTCGCGGGTCACGTCGATGCCGAGGGCGAGGGCACTGACGCCGTATTCCCGTGCCAGTTGGTCGGCGGTGAAGGTCACCCGCTCCAGGTCGTTGGAGGCCAGCACCAGGTTGCGCCTTCCTGGGCGAAGCGCTCGGCGATGCCGGCGCCGATGCCACGGCAGGCGCCAGTGATGACGATGGTTTTACCACTGAATCGTTGCGACATGATGGGCTCCTACCAGCAGACAAAACCGCCATCGACCAGCAGGTCGACACCGGTGCAGAAAGACGAGGCCTGGCTGACCAGGAAGATCGCCGGGCCGACCATTTCGTCCACGCTGGCCATGCGGCCCATGGGCGTGGTCTGTTCAAAGATCTTCACCTGGTCGGCCACTTCCGGGCGCGAATTCATCGGCGTGGCGGTGTAGCCGGGGCTGATGCAATTGACGCGCAGGCCCTTGTCGGCCCATTCCATCGCCAGGCTTTTGCTCAGGTGGATCACGCCGGCCTTGGAGGTGTTGTAGTGCGCCTGCAACAGGCCACGGTTGACGATGCTGCCGGACATGGAGGCGATGTTGACGATGGCGCCTTTGCCACGCGGCAGCATCACCGCGGCCTGGGCCTGGCAACTGAGGAAGATGCCGGTGAGGTTGATGTCCAGGGTGGTTTGCCAGCGTTGCAGCTCCAGGTCCTCGGCGGCCTGGGCGTTGGCGATGCCGGCGCAGTTGACCGCGACACTGAGTTCACCCAGTTCGCTTTCGGTACGCGCCACGGCGGCATCCAGCGCGGCGCGCTCGGTGACGGTGCCGCTCAAGGCCAGGGCGCGACGGCCCAGGGCCTGGATGCGTTCGACGGTACTGGCGATGCCGGGGCTGCCGGGCAGGTCAAAACACGCCACGTCGGCACCGGCTTCGGCTAGACCAACGGCAATCGCTTGGCCGATGCCGCTGCCGGCACCGGTGACAAAGGCCACTTGGCCCTGAAGACTAAAAAGCTGCATGAATTACTCCAATCTTGAAGTCACAGTGGAACCCCTGTGGGAGGGGGCTTGCCCCCGATGAGGGAGTGTCAGTTGATGCATCTGTAACTGAACCACTGCCATCGGGGGCAAG
>NZ_JAFHKI010000085.1 GCF_016937615.1 Pseudomonas lactucae
TGTTAAATCTCCTGAAGCAAACACAGGTCCAATGTGGGAGGGTTACATCAGCGGAATCGAGTAGCTCACGAACAGTCGGTTCTGGTCCTGGTCCCGCGCCACTTCACTGCGCGACACGCCGTTGCGCCAGCCAAACCCGACGTTCTTGAATGTGCCGCTCTGCACCACGTAATCCAGGGAGATGTCCCGTTCCCACTCGCTGGCATCGTTGCCGCTGGCGGTGAGGATATGCTCGCCCTTGAGGTACATCACAGAGGCTTTCAGGCCCGGTACACCGAGGGACGCGAAGTCATAGGCGTATTGGGCGAAAGCGGTCCGCTCGCCGGCCTGGATGAAGGTTTGCACAGTACGGTCGGTGTACAGGTACAGGCTGGCACCGCCCTCGCCCTTGCCCACCAGGCCGCCCTGGTTGAGTTGGGCAAAGTTGCTGTCGTCCGAGACCTGCTGGTAACCGGCGGTAATCGCGTGCGGGCCCAGGGCGTAGATGAACGCCGCGCTCCAGGTGTTGTTGTCGATTTCACCACTGCCGTTCCTGGTGAAGCCCCCCAATTTATACCCTTCGGCACGGCCGGCGGCGCTGCTGTTTTTGCCATCGGCGCTGGTTTTGAAGTAGCGCAGGTCTGTCTTCAGCGAGCCGTATTCGCCCAGCGGCAACACGTGGATCAGCCCGGCGAAGTGTTGCTGGTAATAGTCTTCGAGGTTGGCGTAGTAGTACTGGACCATCAGGTCCTTGGTCAGTTGGTAATCCGCACCGGCGTAGGTGAACTTATTGCTTTCCTGGGTAGCGCCGGCCACTGCCAGGCCGCTGCGATCACTGGAGCCGCGCCCGGTGGCGTGCTGGAGCTGGCCGCCGGTCAGGGTCAGGTTGTCGATGTCCTTGCTGGTGACTTGCCCGCCTTCGAACGACTGCGGCAACAGGCGGCCGTCGTTGCTCACCAGAATCGGCAGGTTCGGGCGCAGGTAGCCGTAGCGTGCTTCGGTCTTGGCGAAGCGTGCCTTGGCCGTCGCGCCTCCACGGGCCCAGTTGTCTGCGGCCTTGCCGTCATCGTTAGGGATCATCGAGCTGCCGACATGGCGACCGCCGCCGCTGTCGAGGGTCACGCCGAGCATGCCGACGGCATCCAGGCCAAAGCCCACCGTGCCATCGGTAAAGCCCGATTGGTAGTTGAGGATAAACGCCTGGCCCCACTCTTCGGTCTTCGACGGCGCGGCGGTGCCGTCGCGGTTATCGTTGTTGAAGTAGAAGTTGCGCATGCTCAGGTTGGCTTTGCTGTCGCTCAGAAAATCCGCAGAGGCCAAGGGGCTCAGGGCAATGCCCAGGCCGCCGGTCAACACGCTCAGTACACTCAAGGTTGCTTTCATCAGGACGAACTCCGGCGCGGAATCCAGGTTCCGGGCGCAAAAAAGGACAGCGGAATGCACGCGACCACACAGAATCGACCGCGGCGTTAAGTACTCGGTGAAGCTCCGTGAAACCTCAGTCGATCAATCCATGAGCGTCATAGAACGGATACGGCCCGGGGTAATCCCCGAACACGCCGTTGTGGCTGACCAACCCCTGTTGCGCATCCCAGCGATGCAACAGATAACCCGCCGGCTCCAGGTTGAAATGCGCGGGCGCGGCGTCTTGCAAATCCAGCACGATCTGATGGGACGTGCCGGGGCACACACAACTGAGGCTGGCGCCGAAGCGCCGCTGCATCGGGCGGTGCAAGTGCCCGCATAACAGGCGTTCGACTTGCGGGTGGCGCGCCACGACTTGTTCCAGGGCGGCGGCATTGATGAACGGCTCGCGGTCCATATGGCCGATACCGCTGATAAACGGCGGGTGGTGCAGGATCAGCAACGTCGGCGCATCGGGACGCAGCGCCAGTTGCTCGTCCAGCCACTGCAACTGGCTGTCCAGCAATTGCCCGCCATGGCCACCGGGAATGGTCGAATCCAGGCCGATCAGGCGCAGCGGATGGTCATCCACCACCCAGTCCAGCGGGCCGTCCGCCGAACGCGGCAAGTAGGCGTGATCGCCGAACGCAGCCAGCAGCGGCCCGCGCGTATCGTGGTTGCCGGGCACCAGGTAGCACGGCATGTGCAGGCGCGAAAGCTCGGGGTGCAGCACGGCGTATTCATCGGGGCGACCGAAGTCCACCAGGTCGCCGCTGACCACCACGATATCGGGGCGTGGATGACTGGCGTTGAGGTGGTCGACGGCACGGCGCAGCGCGCCCAGGGTATCGACCACGCCATAGGTCAGGCGCTGGCCGGCTTTAAGGTGCAGGTCGCTGATCTGTGCGACAACAAATGGACGATTCACAAACAGACTCTCACGCATTCAGGGTGAACAACATGTGCGGCGCGATCGCCAGGGCAATCGGCGCGCCGACGGCGTACAACTGGTGGTCGCTGCTGTCCACCAGCAACGGCTGCGGGCCGCCCACCTCCACCAGCAGGCGGCTTTGTGCGCCCTGGAAAAACTGCGCGAGCAGATGGCCGTGCAGGTGCCCTTCGCCCTCCATCACCCGCAGGTGTTCGGGGCGGCAGTACACTGTGGCGGGTGGATTGGCCGCGTGCCACGGCAACACACCGCCGCAGACTTTCAATCCGTGGGCCGACTGCTCCAGCACCTGAAAGGCATTCAGGTTGCCGACGAAACCGGCGACAAACGCATTCGCCGGTTTCTGGTAGATGTCCCGTGGGCTGGCCAATTGCGCGACGCGGCCCTGCTCCATCACCAGGATGCGATCACCCAGGGCCATGGCTTCGCCCTGGTCGTGGGTCACAAACACCGAGGTGATGCCCAGGCCGCGCAGCAGCTCATTGAGCTCACTGCGCAGGCGCTCACGCAGTTGCGCATCGAGGGCGCCAGCGGTTCATCCAGCAACAGCACTTTGGGGCGCGGCGCCAGGGCGCGGGCGAGCGCCACGCGTTGGCGCTGACCGCCAGATAGCTCGTGGATGCTGCGCTGGCCGTGATGCTGCAACCCCACCAGCTCGAGCAATTCGTCGCAGCGCTTGTTGCGCTCCAGCGGCGACATACCGCGAATCTTCAAGCCATAGACGATGTTCCCGGCCACATTCAGGTTGGGAAACAGCGCGTAATTCTGGAACACCATGCCCACGTCGCGACGCTCGATGGGCAGGCGCGTGACGTTCTGGTCAGCAAAAAACACCTGGCCCACATCCGGGCGCTCCAACCCGGCGATCAGGCGCAAGGTGGTGGTTTTGCCACAGCCCGACGGGCCGAGAATCGCCAGGGTTTCGCCGCCTTCGACGGTCAGGTCCAGGTCATGCACGGCCACGGTGCCGTCGGCGAATGCCTTGCGACAGCCTTGCAGGCGGATAGTGATAGCGGTCATCGACGCTCTCCACGGGATAGACGGGCACTGATGGCCTGCAGCGCAATCAGCAGCGGCACGATCATCAGCAAAAAGATCAGGGTGTAGGCACTGGCGATTTCCAGGCGCGCCGAGGCGTAGCTGTCGGCCAGGCCGACCGGCAAGGTCTTGGTCATAGGTGTGTGCAGCATCCAGGTCAGGTTGAACTCACCCAAGGACAAGGTGACCACCATCAGCACCCCCGCCAGGATGCCGGCCCGGCTGTTGGGCACCACCACACTGAAAAAGCGCTTGATCGGCCCCGCGCCCAGGCTGGCCGCCGCCTCTTCCAGTACCGGCAGTGCTGGCGCTGCATCACCGCCATCACCGGGCGCACCAGGAACGGCAAGGTGAACAGCACATGGCCGACGAGGATAAACACCCAACTGCTGCGAAAGGTGCCGAACTGGCCGTAGGTGAGCAGCAACGCCAATGCACTGGCCAGGCCCGGCATCGCCACCGGCAGCACCATCAACTCCTCGAAGGCGCGGCTGAAGCGGTTGTTCATGCGCACCAGGGCGTAGGCCGCCGGCACGCCGATCACGCACACGCACACCGCGCAGGCCACGGCCAGTTGCAGCGACAGCCACACGGTCGGCGAATAGGCCTGCCACACCTGCACCAGCCAATCGACGGTCAGACCGCTGGACAGGCCGACGAAGAAGTTACGCGTCAGCCCGGCGAGCAACGACATCAATACCGGCACCAACATGAAGGCGCATACCAGCAAGGTAAACAGCAGTTGCATGACGAAAAGCGATGAGCGCTTCACAGGACAGTCCCCGCGTTTTTCACCAGGCGCCGCGTGAGCAGCAACACCGCCCAGGTCACCGCGCCCAGTACCACCGACAGCGCGGCGGCGACGGCAAAGTTGGCGTAATTGGTGAACACGTTGTAGATCGCCACCGGGGTGACGTTCAGCCGCGTGCCCAGGGTAAAGGCCGTGCCGAAAGCGCCCATGGACGTGGCAAAACAGATAGCCCCGCACGACGCCAGCGCGGGCGCCAGGCCCGGCACGATCACGTCGCACACCACGCGCCAATGCCCGGCGCCCAGCGAGTGCGCGGCTTCTTCGAGGCTGCGGTCGAGGCTTTCGCACGCGGCCATCACGGTAAGGATCACACGCGGGATCGAGAAGTACAGGTAGCCGACAAACAGCCCGGCCAACGAGTAAGCGAAGATCCAGCGCTCACCGGCCAGTTGCATGCCCAGCGCTGCAAACAGGCCCTGGCGCCCCGCCAACAGAATCACCAGGAAGCCCACCACCACACCGGGAAACGCCAGGGGAAAAGTGAGCAGCGCCACCAACGCCGAGCGCCCGTAAAACTGCTGGCGGGCGAGGAATACGCCGCTGATGCCACCGATCAACAACGCGACCAGCGTCACCACCACCGCCAGTACCAGGGTCTGCCCGAGGCTACCCAGATACTGCGCGCTGCTGAGCACTTGCCAGTAGCCGCTGCCGTGGCTGTCACGGCTTTCGCTGCCCAGCACGATCAAGTGCACAAGCGGCAACAACCAGAACGCCAGCAGCACCGCAAACGCCGGGGCCAAGGCCCAGGCGGCGTGTCTTGCCGATGTGGCCACTTACTTGACCTCGTTCAGGTAACGGGCGGCGAAGGCTTCCTGCACGGCGGCCATCTTCTGGTAGTCCACCACGCCGGCGCGGGCGTAGTCGCTGTCGGGCAGGAATTGCGCGGCCACCTCGGCCGGCATCTGCACCGGGCGTACCGGACGCAGGTAGGCCTTGGCCCACAGCGCCTGGCCAGCATCGGACAACACGAAATCCAGGACCTTTTCGCCATTGGCGCGGTGCGGCGCGTTGGCCACCAGGCTCATCACGTAGGGCACGCTGATGCTGCCTTCCTGGGGGATCACGAAGGCGACGTGGGCGTTGTCTTTGTAGCGTGCGCGGTAGGCGTTGAAGTCGTAGTCCACCAGGATCGGCAACTCGCCGGACAGCACCCGCGCATAAGCGGTTTGCTTGGGCACGATGGGGACGTTTTTCGCCAGTTTCTGGAAGTAGTCGATGGCCGGGGCGAAGTTGTCCAGGTCGCCACCCATTGCGCGGTTGATCGCCACCGCCGACACGTAGCCGACGAACGCGCTGGACGGGTCGAGGTAGCCGACCATGCCTTTGTATTCCGGCTTGAGCAGGTCGGCCCAGCTCTGCGGCACCGGCAGGCCGCCCAACGCATCGACGTTGACCATGATGCCCAGGGTGCCTGAGTGGATTGCGAACCACTGGCCCGCCGGGTCTTTCAGGCCGGCGGGAATCTGCTCCCAACCCTTGGGTTTGTAGCCATCGACCACGCCGGCTTTTTGCGCCTGCAGGCCGAAGGTCACGCCGTAGTACACCACGTCGGCCACCGGTGCGGCTTTCTCCGCCACCAACTGCGCCAGGGACTGGCCGGAGTTCTTGTTGTCCAGCGGCACTTGCACACCGGTGCTGGCAGCGATGGCTTTGAGCTGGGTGCCCCAGTCGGCCCAGTCCGGCGGGCAGTTGTAGCAAATCGCGGTGTCGGCGGCCTGCGCGAGGCTGGCCATGCCACACAACAGCACGGCGGCCAGGGTTTTACGGAATGCGCGCATCAAGGGACTCCTTATGGGGTTGAGTGCTTTCGCCTGGCCGGATATGGCAAGGCAGGCAATGGGAAATCGGATCGTTGCCGGCGATCTGCGCCAGCAGTTGGTCTATTACCGTGCTGGCGAGCAGCGCGATGGGCTGCACCACGCTGCACAGGGTCGGGTGCATCTGGGTGCCTAGGGATATGCCGTCAAAGCCCATCACCGAAAGTCGTTCGGGTACGTGCCAGGCGTTACGGCGCAGTTCGGCAATCAGGCTGATGGCCAGGAAATCGTTGGAGCACACCAGCGCGGTGGGCGCCTCGGGGCCATCGAGCGACGGTTGGATCGCGGCGAAATCGGCCTGGGTGTGGGCCGGCATTTCGATCACCGGGCGGCTCTTGAGGCCATAGGCTTTCATCGCGTCGCAGTAACCGGCATACCGCAGGCGTGCGCGGTCGGACTGCAACGCGGGGCCGGCGACCATGCTGATGCGCCGGTGCCCGGCGTCCAGCAGATACCGCGTGGCCATCGCCATGCCGGCGCGGTTGTCCACCGACACGGCGCTGTAGTTGGGGTTGCTCGGTTGGTGGTAGGCCAGCACGAACGGGGTTTTCTCGGTATTCAGGCTGCTGAGCACATGGTTGCTTTCGGCATCGGTGACGGTCAGCACCAGGCCGTCCACGCGCTGGCGCAGCAGTTCTTCCACCACGCTGCATTCGCGCTCGCTGCTGTAGTCAGTGGTCGCCAGCACCAGGCTATAGCCGCGCAACCGCGCCGCGCGCTCCATGGCCTGGAATTGCTCGGCGAACACCGGGTTGAGCAGGTTGGGCACCACCACACCGATCAGGTTAGTGGTTTGCAGGCGCAGTTGCCGGCCCAACAGGTTGGGACGAAAGCCCAGCTCACGAGCGGCGGCGAACACCTGCTCACGGGTGGCCGGGCGCACCTGCTCGGGGGAGGCAAAGGTGCGGGCGGCGGTGGCGCGGGAGACCCCGGCCAGACGCGCAACGTCTTTCAAATCAGTCATTGTCACTCGCTTGAGATCGATCTCATTGGCGAGAACACTAACGGCGGAATGTGGCAGGAAGGTGGTGGGAAGATGACGGTTTGATGTCAATGTGCCTGATGCACATCGCTCTCAATGTGGGAGGGGGCTGATGTACATCCATGAATAGTCATGCTCCGGGGCTATGCTTGGAAACCGGGTGCGCAAAATCCGCCGGCTAACCTTTCGATCCTGACCAAGTGCGGGCACAATGCGTGTCCTTTTTTGGCAGGCACCGCCGCAGGCTCTCAAAAATGATCAAAACGCCGTACTACCTCATCGATAAACAGAAGCTTCTGGTCAACATGCAGAAGATTGCCTATGTGCGCGAGCAGTCCGGCGCCAAGGCGCTGCTGGCGCTTAAGTGCTTTGCCACCTGGTCGGTGTTCGACCTGATGCAGCAATACATGGACGGCACCACCTCGTCGTCGCTGTATGAGCTCAAGCTCGGTCGCCAGAAGTTCGAAGGTGAGGCGCACGCCTACAGCGTGGCCTGGGCCGACGATGAAATCGAAGAGATGCTCGATAACTGCGACAAGATCATCTTCAACTCCATCAGCCAGTTGCAGCGTTTTGCCGAACGCAGCGAAGGCAAGACCCGTGGCCTGCGCGTGAACCCGCAGGTGAGCAGCTCCGATTACCTGCTGGCCGACCCGGCGCGCCCATTCAGCCGCCTGGGCGAATGGGACCCGGTGAAGATCGAAGGCGTGATCGAGCAGATCTCTGGTTTCATGTTCCACAACAACTGCGAGAACGGCGATTTCAGCCTGTTCGACAAGATGCTCGGCACCATCGAAGAACGCTTCGGCGCACTGCTGCACAAGGTCAAGTGGGTCAGCCTCGGCGGCGGCATCCACTTTACCGGCGAAGGCTATGCGCTGGACGCGTTCTGCGCGCGCTTGAAGGCGTTCTCCGAGAAGTACGGCGTGCAGGTTTACCTGGAACCCGGTGAAGCGGCGATCACCAACAGTGCCTCGCTCGAAGTCACCGTGCTCGACACCCTCTACAACGGCAAAAACCTCGCCGTGGTCGACAGCTCCATCGAAGCTCACCTGCTGGACCTGCTGATCTATCGCCTCAACGCCAAACTGGCGCCGAGCGAGGGTGAACACACCGTCATGGTGTGCGGCAAATCCTGTCTGGCCGGGGACATCTTCGGCGAGTATCAATTCGATCGTCCGCTGGCCATCGGCGATCGGTTGTCGTTCATCGACACCGCGGGCTACACCATGGTCAAGAAAAACTGGTTCAACGGCCTGAAAATGCCGTCCATCGTAGTGAAACAACTCGACGGTACAGTCGAAGTGGTTCGTGAATTTGGTTACGACGACTACCTGTCCAGCCTTTCGTAAGCTGGCGGCTATTAGGAGAAAGAAAGCAATTGAAAAAGAACGTTCTTATCATTGGTGCAGGAGGTGTCGCCAAGGTGGTGGCCCACAAGTGCGCGCAGCACAACGACGAACTCGGTCGTATTGCTATCGCGTCGCGCAACATCTCCAAATGCCAGGCCATCATCGACAGCGTCAAGGCCAAGGGTAGCCTCAAAGTGCCCGCCGATATCCAAGCCTTCGCGCTGAACGCCCTGGACGTGGAAGCGACCAAGGCCCTGATCCGCGAGACCGAATCGCAGATCGTCATCAACGTGGGTTCCGCGTTCCTCAACATGTCGGTCCTGCGTGCCTGCATCGACACCGGCGTCGCGTACCTCGACACCGCCATCCACGAAGAGCCGGGCAAGGTCTGCGAGACCCCGCCGTGGTACGGCAACTACGAGTGGAACCACCTCGAAGAATGCAAGCAGAAGAACATCACCGCAATCCTTGGCGTGGGCTTCGATCCGGGTGTCGTCAACGCGTATGCCGCGCTGGCGCAGCAACAGCATTTCGACCGCATTGATTCGATCGACATTCTCGACGTCAATGCCGGCTCCCATGGCAAGTACTTCGCCACCAATTTCGACCCGGAAATCAACTTCCGCGAATTCACCGGGCAGGTGTGGAGCTGGCAGAACAGCCAGTGGACCAGCAACACCATGTTCGAAGTCAAACGCACCGACGACTTGCCGGTCGTCGGTTCGCAGAACCTCTACCTCACCGGCCACGATGAAGTGCACTCGCTGTCGAAAAACCTCGACGTGCCCAACGTGCGCTTCTGGATGAGCTTCGGCGAGCACTACATCAACGTGTTCACCGTACTGAAAAACCTCGGTCTGCTTTCCGAGAAGCCGGTCACCACCGCCGAAGGCCTGGAAGTGGTGCCGTTGAAAGTGGTCAAGGCGGTGCTGCCCGACCCGTCATCGCTGGCCCCTGGCTACACCGGCAAGACCTGCATCGGCGACCTGGTCAAAGGCACCAAGGACGGCCAGCCGCGTGAGCTGTTCATCTACAACGTGGCCTGCCACGAAGAAGCCTTCGCCGAGACCGACAGCCAGGGCATCTCCTACACCGCAGGCGTTCCACCGGTAGCCGCCGCGCTGCTGGTGGCGCGTGGCGAGTGGGATGTGAAACACATGGCCAACGTCGAGGAACTGCCGGCTGAGCCGTTCCTGAAGGCGTTGGATGTGATGGGGTTGCCGACTCGGATCAAGGACGAGAAAGGTGATCGGGCCTGGGATGCGATTGCCTGATAGGCGATAGCTGACCGAACAAAAAAATGCGCCCTCAGGGGCGCATTTTTTGTTTGGGGTGGGTAGCGATTCCAAGACCGATGAAGATCCAAATGTGGGAGGGGGCTTGCCCCCGATGAGGCCGTTTCAGTTGATGCATCTTTGACTGACAAACTGCTATCGGGGGCAAGCCCCCTCCCACAGGGATAGCACTTCGCCCCAGACTCTCAGAGTTTTCCCACGACTGTTTCAGGTTGTCGCTCGGAACGCGGCTGACTAACCTCTGCGCCGTCGCTGCCAATTCAGCGACCGGATTTGACCGTCCGGCCTTGTTAACGAACTGCTACGCCCTGCACCTATCCCAGGCGTTTTTTTTGTGCCTGAGGTATCGTGTCGCGGCAGTTGTGCGCGGGATACCTTCGGGTATGCCGGGTTCGTTGACAACCGGTCGGTCAACCCGCGTACAGCTGCCACCCTCTTCGTTTGACCGCGAACGCTGGCGGCTCCACTTGTCGACGGAGTTCCACCATGATTAAAGACACCCCAAATCCCCCAGATAAACTCTTCAGCGTGCTTCCCAACCTTGGCACCGAAACCCTGCTGATCAACGCCTCCCAGGACCTATCCTCCATCGCCGACATCGCCACTCACCTGGCCTTTGAAATCGACGGCACCCAACGCAATGTAGCCCTGGGCATCTGCCGCATGCTCGAAGGCGTACAACTGCTGGTGGACAAGGCGCTGGAGATCGCTGACCCGGCGGTTTGAAATTAAAGATCGTTCCCCTGCGCAGAACTTCGCTGCGCAAGGGAAAGGTCATCATCGCTCATAGTTTTGAAAAGCTATTTGATTAACCAGCGTTCTGTTGAGCCAAAAAAGATCGGACATGCAGGTTCGGCGTCGGCTGAAACCTGATCATCGAATGAAAGCAACGCATATTTTTGGCCAGCTGCTTGTATGAACGTTAGCGTCCCGCAATTATCGACTCTGAACGTATAAATAGCGCGAACGCTAGAACCTCGAGCACCGTCAACTTTCTCTAACTCCACACTAACACTCTTGGCCTCGCCCTCTTTTCCAATACCTGAAAGCGTATATGAGTTACCTTTTTTCTTCGTAATAGAACCTATCTTTTCTGAGATTTGTATGTTGTTCGCCGCAAAACTGTTCGAACAGGCGAAGGCTACAACAATCGCACCTAAAAACTTCATATTCAAAATACATTCTTCCTTGATAAGAGCCCGGCATAGCCGGAGATATATAACCCTATCGCTAACATTTAGCGATTTGATCACCCTCATAAAACGCTATCAAAATGCCATCAATTTGTCTAATTGAATAGTGCGCTGCAAGGATCTGCAGAGCACTCCAGCCATCAAAACACCGACCACCCAATCCGCTCACTCAACAATTCCAACGCCCTGATCCCCGCCAGCGAGTTCCCCGCCGCGTTCAGCTCCGGCGACCACACGCACACCGTGAACTGTCCCGGCACCACCGCGACAATCCCTCCACCTACTCCGCTCTTGCCCGGCAACCCAACGCGATAGGCGAAGTTACCCGCCTCGTCATACAGCCCGCTGGTGGCCATGATCGAGTTGACTTGCTTGGTCTGGCGCGCCGTGAGGATCTGCTCGCCGCTGTGGGCGCTGGTGCCTTCGTTGGCGAGGAAGCTGAAGGCCTTGGCCAGGTCCAGGCAGCTCATCTGCAAGGCGCAGTAGTTGAAGTAGCTGTGCAGCACCGCGTCCACGTCGTTATGGAAGTTGCCGAAGGACTTCATCAGGTAGGCCATGGCCGCGTTGCGTGCGCCGTGCTGGGCTTCGGAGTCGGCGACGACGCTGTTGACCAGGATCTGCGGGTTGCCCGACAGGCGCCGCACAAAGTCGCGCATCGACAGGATCGGTACGGCGAAGCGCGACTGGTTGATGTCGCAGATCACCAATGCGCCGGCGTTGATGAAGGGATTGCGCGGGCGGCCGCGCTCGAACTCCAGTTGCACCAGGGAGTTGAACGGTTGCCCCGAAGGCTCATGGCCCAGGCGCTCCCAGATGCTTTCGCCGCCGTGGTCGATGGCCTGCACCAGGCTGAACACCTTGGAAATGCTCTGCACCGAGAACAGCGTATCGGCGTCGCCGGCGCGGTAGGCCGAGCCGTCGTTGCCGTACACGGCGATACCCAGTTGGTTGGCCGGTACATCGGCCAGCGCGGGAATGTAATCGGCAACTTTGCCGAGGCCGATCAGTGGGCGCACTTCGTCGAGGATCGACTCCAGCAGCGCCTGCATGTCTTGTCCGGTCATCTTGGTTTGGATCAGTGGTTGGCGGGGCGCGCAGGATACTTCAATGCGCGCGGAAGCCCCACACAATCTCTACTACCCGCTCGGCCACCACCAGATAAACCAGGATCAGCAACAGCTGCAAGGCCAGGTGATAACGCAGCTTGGCCAGCCGGCGAATACCATCGCTCACGTTCAAGAACATCAACACCGTGGACAGGATGACCAACCCCCACCCCGCCACATCGGACGCAAACACGCCGATAAACAGGTGCTGTTGGCCGATTACCGCGTTGGTGCCCGCCGCAAACAGCAACGCACACACCAGCAGGTTTTTCACATTGTCGAAGACCTGCGTACTCAGGTCGTTTTCCAGCAACGCTAAATATCGCGTCCATAACGTGCGCATAGGTCAGTACCGGGTAGGGATCGCTCGTCAGTCAAAGTAGTTCAATTGCCCCCGCACCGCTCGCCGTCCGGCGAGAATGGCCTGCCCCCTCGCGACAGGTCGGTGTTGCCCCCATCAAAAATGCGCCACATCCGACACTCGCTCATCCAGCACATCCCGTGCCAGCGCCCATGCCTGGTCTTTGGACTCCACCACCAGCAACGGATAGCCCCAGGCCTTGCCGAACATCGCCGCAAACGGTCTGAGTGCCAAGCGTTTAGCAGCGCTGGGTTCTACCTGGATCATGCCTTTGACGAACATGTGCAAGGCCTGTCGGTGTTTCTTCATCCAGATCGAGGCTTGCTTGCGCTGCTCATGGGAATGTTCGTGATTATTTTCGTCCACGGCTTTTTCGTGCAGCAGCAGGAAGGATTGCTGCCGTGCCAACAGCTCTTCAAAGATCCGGAAGGCGTCCTCCGGCCCGCCTTGGCTCGGGGCATCGAAGACGATTTTCACCACAGGGAACGCTGTACTGTCGAGTCGCATGGCAAAGCTCCTAAATGAGAGTAGATCTCAATATAAAGCTCGAACCACTGGACGGCATTGCACAGAATAGCCAGACTATTTCGCAATCCGGCCAACCTGCGATCACCGCCATGAAGCACCACCGCCTCGATCTGCTAGACCCGGCGACGGCCAAGGACGCCGACCTGTTCCCCCGCACCGTGGTGGCCGTGGGCGCAACCAGCACGTCGGACGCCTGGGAACATGCCCAGCACACCCACCGCAAGGGCCAGTTGATGTACACCCTGCGTGGGGTCATCCACTGCGAAATCGAAGCGGGGATCTGGATCGTGCCGCCCCAGTGCGCACTGTGGATTCCCGGCGGCACGCCGCATTCGGCACGCGGCTCCGGCACGGCGCAAGTGTATTGCCTGCTGATCGAGCCTGATGCCGCCCGCGCACTGGCGCCACGCTGCTGCACCCTGGCGGTGTCGGGCCTGCTGCATGAATTGCTCAGCAAGGTCGTGAGTTTTCCGCAGTTATATGACGAGACCGGCCCCCAGGGGCGCTTGATCAACACGTTACTGGATGAACTGGCCGCCGCGCCGGTCGAAGCCCTGCACCTGCCCATACCCCAGGACGCACGCTTGCGCCGCCTGGCCAATAGCCTGCTGGCCAACCCCACCGACAAAGCCACCCTGGGCCAGTGGGCGGTGCGCATCGGCATGAGCGAACGCAGCATGACCCGCCTGTTACTGAAGGAACTGGGCCTGAGCTTCGGCCGCTGGCGCCGGCAGTTGCATGTAATCCTGTCCCTGCAACGGTTGGCCAAGGGTGAAAGTGTGCAACGGGTGGCGCTGGATCTGGGTTATGAAAACGCCAGCGGCTTCATCACCATGTTCCGTAAGGCGGTGGGCCAGCCGCCGGCGCGTTACTTGGCGGACCGTGCCGGGGTGCCCAGCGCAACCAGTCAAACCATTGCGCTGAAAGACGCCGACTGAATTCATCGAAGTGTGCAAAAAGCGACCTAAGCTCAGGCCTAAAGATTATTTATCGAATGGTTTTTAGAACTTTACGCTTGGTCCAATTTCGTTGAACATCAAGCGTGCCATGTCCCTACGTCGTCCCCTCGCAGCTGTCTTCGGGTTGTTGGCCTTGTCTCTCAGCGTGAGCGTGCAAGCCCAGGAAACCCTGCGCATCGGTTACCAAAAATCCTCGACCTTGATCACCCTGCTCAAAACCCAGGGGGCACCCTGGAAAAAGCCCTCAAGACTGACAACATTGATGTGAGCTGGCACGAATTCCCCAGCGGCCTGCCGCTGCTCGAAGCACTGAATGTGGGCAATGTGGACATCAGCGCCGACGTCGCCGACACCGTGCCGATCTTCGCCCAGGCCGCCCAGGCCAAGCTCACCTACTTCGCCCAGGAAGCGCCCTCGCCTTCGGCCCAGGCCATCGTGGTGCGCAAGGACTCGCCGATCCAGCAACTGGCGGATTTGAAGGGCAAGAAAATCGCCGTGACCAAGGCGGCCGGCACCCACTACCTGCTCATCGCCGCGCTGAATAAAGCCGGCCTGGCCTTCGCGGATATAGAACCTGCGTACCTGTCACCCGCCGACGGTCGCGCAGCGTTCGAGAACAATAAGGTCGACGCCTGGGTCACCTGGGAACCCTTCCTCACCAGCGTGCAGCGACAACTGCCGACACGCACCCTGGCCGATGGCGCGGGGCTGGCGAGTTACAAGCGCTATGACCTGACCGGTACGCCTTACGCGAAGGCGCATCCGCAGGTGTTGAAAGTGGTGTATGCGCAGTTGGAACAGGCCGGACAATGGGTGAAAAACCATCCGCAGGAGGCGGCAAAAGTGCTGGCGCCGTTGTGGGGCAACCTGGATGTGGCCACGGTGGAAGCGGCGAATGCGCACCGCAGCTATCAGGTGCAACCGGTGACGGTGGACCAGTTGGGGGAACAGCAGAAGATTGCCGATGCGTTCTTCAAGGCGGGGTTGTTGCCCAGGGCGGTGGATACGAAAGATGTGCAGACGTGGAAGCCTGGAAACTGAACACGGTTAAAAAATGTGTGAGGGGGCTTGCTCCCTCCCACATTGGATTTGCATATGGCGTTAGAGAAGTGTACGGGCCAGGGCCTTTTTCCATTCTAAATAGCGCCCTGCCATCGCCGGGTCATCCTGCGGCTCGAAGCGCTCGCGCTGGCGCTCCAACTGCTCCAGTGCATCATCACTCGCCCACACTCCCAACGCCCGCCCGGCCAGATGCGCCGCGCCCAGCGCCGACACTTCCGGCGACAGGCTGCGCACTACCGGACGTTGCAGCAGGTTGGCCAGAAACTGCATCAGCCAGCGGTTGCGTGTGGCGCCGCCGTCGACCCACAGTTCCTTCAGCGGGGTGCCGATGTCCTGCTGCATCGCGTCGAACACATCGCGAATCTGATAGCCGATGGACTCCAGCGACGCGCGCAAAATATGCGCGCCGGACGTGGCTTCAGTCAGCCCACAGATCAACCCACGCGCATCGGCTTGCCAATGCGGCGCGCCCAGCCCGGACAGCGCCGGCACAAAGTACACGCCGCCGTTATCCGGCAGTTGCGCGGCCTGCTCGGTCAAGGCGTCCAGGGAGTCCCCGGCCACCAGGCGCGAGGCCCATTGCACGGCGGCGCCGGTGTGGACGATGTTGCCTTCCATGCCGAACGTGGGTTTCACGCCGTCATGCCAGGCCAGGGTGGTCGACAAACCATGGGGGGACGCAATCGCGCCGCTCATGGGCGTCATCAACGACGAGCCGGTGCCGAGGGTGGCCTTGACCAACCCCGGCGCAAAACCGCCCTGCCCGTAGAGCGCGGCGTGGGAGTCGCCGATCATCGACATGATCGGGATGCCGGCGGGCAAGCCGCCCAACGCTACGGTGTCGGCGAAGCATCCAGCGCTGGCCTGGATCGGTGCCAGCGCGGCCAACGGGATGGCGAACAGGTCCAGCAATTGCGGGTCCCAGGCGCAGGTGTGCAAGTTGAACAGTTGCGTGCGCGACGCATTGGAGTAGTCGGTGGCGAACACCTGACCGCCGCTGAGTTGCCATAGCAGCCAACTGTCGACGGTGCCCAGGCAGATCTCACCGGCAGCGGCGCGAGCATGGCCGTTGTCCAGGTGGTCGAGAATCCAGCGGAACTTACCGGCGGAAAACATCGGGTCGAGGGCCAGCCCGGTTTTTTCCAGGATCAGCGCTTCATGCCCTTGCGCGTGCAGTTCGGCGCACAACGCCGTGGAGCGTCGGCACTGCCAGCTGATGCACGGCGACAGCGGTTCGCCACTGCGCCGGTCCCAGGCCACCACCGATTCACGCTGGTTGCTGATCGCCAATGCGGTGATCGGCCGGTCCACCTGGGCCAGGCAATCTTCAATCGCGGCCAGGGTGCTGTGCCAGATAAACAGCGGGTCCTGTTCGGAAAAACCGGCCTGGGGATGGCTGACGCTCAATGGCCGCGAACCCCGCGCGACCACTTGCCCCCGTTCGTTGACCAGCACCGCCTTGGCGTTGCTGGTGCCTTCGTCAATCGCCAGGATCAGTGGAGTGTGGGTATTCATGGGGTCACCGCAACCGAGTGGCAGCCGCCACAATCCCAGCCGCGTCGATGTTATGCAAGGCGCGTGTCGGTTCGCGCGCACCGGCGGCGGCGTATTCGCCATCGCCGATGCCCAGGCGGATCAAAGGGATGCCCAGCCCGGCCTCGGCCAGCACTTCGGCGACCAGGCTGCCGACGCCGCCGTTGATGTTGTGTTCTTCCACGCTGATGACCGCGCGAGTGCCACTGAGGGCGCTGAGCAACACGTCGCGCTGCAAGGGCCGGATCGACGACAGGTTGATCACCTGCGCCTGAATGCCCTGCCCGGCCAATGCCTCGGCCGCGTCCACCGCTTCATGCACCACCGAGCCCAGGGCCACGATGCTCACGTCGGCGCCGTGGCGCAGGATATCCACCTGGCCGGGTGTGAATTGATAGTCAGCGCCGTGCACGTCCGGCAAGGCTTTGCCGTCGAGACGGATATACACCGGGCCGTGGTAACGCAAGGCGTAATCGATAATCTGCCGGCATTCAATGGCATCCGCCGGAGCGAATATCTGCACATTGCCGAACCCGCGCATCACCGAAATATCGTCGAGGCTGTGGTGGGTGCTGGCCAATGGACCGTAGCTGGTGCCGGCGTTGAGGCCGAACATCTTCACATTGGCCTGGTTGTAGCAAACGTCGACCTTGATCTGCTCATTGGCGCGCGAGATCAAAAACGGCGCGGCGTTGCAGGTGGCGGCGATCTTGCCGCCCAGGGCCAGCCCGGCCGCGACGCTCACCAGCGACTGCTCGGCAATGCCGACGTTGATCAAGCGTTCGGGAAAACGCTGGGCAAACGGGCCGATCTTGGCCGTGGAGGTGGAGTCGCTGACCACCGGCACCACGTCCAGCCCGGCATCGACCGCGTCAATAAAGGCCTGCACCATGACGCTCGCCAAATGTTCACTCGCCATGGTTCAACTCCTCCAGTGCCGCGTTGATTTCATCACCCTTGGGCACGCGGTGGTGCCATTCGGGACGGGCCTCGATAAACGACACGCCCTTGCCTTTGATGGTGTGGGCGATCAGCACCTGGGGCGCGCCGGTCTGGGTCTGCATGTTTTCCAGGGTGTGGATCAGCTGGCCCACGTCGTTGCCGTCGCACTCGCTGACGCTGAAGCCGAAGGCCGCCCATTTCACGTCCAGCGGGTCGAGCGGCATGATGTCCGCGGTCAGTCCCGCCAGTTGCAGTTTGTTTTTGTCGACGATCACAAACAGGTTATCCAGCCCGTACTTGGCGGCCGCCATTGCCGCTTCCCAGTTGGAACCTTCAGCCAGCTCGCCGTCGCCGGTCAGCACGTAGATGCGCTTTTGGCTGCCGGACATTTTCGCCGCCAGGGCCAGCCCTACCGCCACTGGCAAGCCGTGGCCGAGGGCGCCGGTGTTGAGTTCGATGCCGGGGGTTTTCTGGCGCACCGGGTGGCCGGGCAAGTGCGAATTGAAGTGCTGATACGTCGGCAACCACGCCTCGGGGATATAGCCCGCCTGCGCCAGGCAGCAGTACAGACCGCCGACGCCGTGGCCCTTGCTCTGGATATAAATATCGCGCTCGGGGTCTTCGGTACGTTCCGGGCCGGTGTTGAGGATGCGGAAATACAGGGTGGCGAGGATGTCGGTTTCCGACAGGTCCGCCCCAGTGTGGCCGCCGGCCGGTGAATCGGCGTTCAGGCGGATCACATGGCGGCGGATCAGGCGGGCCTGTTCCTTGATCTGGTGGACGTCGTACTGGAAGGCATTCATGCAGCGGCTCCTGTGGGGCTGACCACGTGAGTTGAAAGTGCCGAAAACTGTATTTGAATATTTATTCAGTAGTGACAATATATTTCTATTTAGACGCCGATCTTCCGCGCGGTCAAGTGAGCGATCGGTGTAAAAATGAAAAAAGCCGAAGAGATATCACTCGGACAAACGGGCAAAATCCCACAGGAGCCGGTCTATACCGTGGCTTTGCGCGCCGATAAAACCCCGTTTTAAAGACCTACCTGAAAAATTAAGCGCTTGACTTTGCCACGGTGTCACTGGAATCTGAATTAACAGTCAGGCACGCATAAATATTCAAGCGACCTGAAAGCACTCCAAAAAAAATAACTCAGGAGAACACTGTGGACGCCAAAGCGATTGTCCAGCACCCGGACGAACTCAAGCCGCCACCCCGCCCCCGCCTGGTAAAACTGCTGCCCAGCAATATCGGCGGCCCGTTGATTGGCCTTGTGCTGCTGGTGCTGGTCTTCTCCTTCAGCTCCGAATTCTTCTTCTCCTTGCGCAATGGCCTGAACATTCTTGATCAGGTCACGGTGCTGGGCATCCTGGCGATTGGCATGACGGCGGTGATCGTGATCGGCGGCATCGATCTGTCGGTCGGTTCGGTGCTGGCCTTCTCGATGATGATGCTCGGCTGGCTCTATCAGGACCAGGCGGTGCCGCTGGGCTTTGCGATTCCGATCTCGATAGCCACCGGCATGCTGGCCGGGCTGGTGTCCGGCGGGTTGATCACCTACGCCAAGTTGCCGCCGTTCATTGCCACGCTGACCATGATGTCGGTGGCCCGCGGCCTGGCGAACATCCTCACCGAAGGCCGGCAGGTCGTCGGTTTTCCAGAGTGGTTTACCCGCCTGGCCACGGTGCGGCATTTCGGCTTTTTGTCGGCCACTGTCGGGCTGTTCCTGGTGATGCTGCTGGTGGCCTGGGTGTTCCTGCGCTTTCGCGCCGGTGGCCGCAACCTCTACGCCATGGGCGGCAGCCCGGAAGTGGCGCGCCTGTCCGGCATCAAGGTGCGCGCAATTACCTTGTGGGTGTACGCCATCAGCGGCGCCCTCGCCGGGATCGCCGCCGTAACCCTGGCCGCACGCCTGGACTCGTCGCAACCGAGTGCGGGTTTGAGCCTGGAACTGGACGCCATCGCCGCCGTGGTCATCGGCGGCGCCAGCCTCAGCGGTGGCGTCGGCAGCATCGGCGGCACCCTGGTCGGCGTGCTGATCATTGGCGTGTTGCGCAATGGCCTCAACCTGCTGGGCGTCTCGCCCTTTATTCAACAAGTGGTGATCGGCGTGGTCATCGCCCTCGCCGTCACCATCGATACCTTGCGACGCCGTACCAGCACTGCCCGTTAGACCTGTTCGACAGTTGACACCCTCCAACAATAAAACCAGGAGTCACCGACATGTTCAGCCCCAAGAAATTGCTTATCGCTACCGCCCTGGCTGCCGCCACCCTCACCGCTGCCGGCACCACCTGGGCCAAGGACCTGACCATCGGCCTGGCCGTGGCCAACCTTCAGGCCGACTTCTTCAACCAGATCAAGCAATCGGTGGAAGCCGAGGGCAAGGCCAAGGGGATCAAGGTGATCACCGTGGACGCCCAGGGCAACTCCTCCACCCAGGTCAGCCAGATTGAAGACTTGATCACCCGCCAGATCGATGTGCTGATCTACATTCCGGCCGGCGCCACCGCCGCCGGTGTACCGGTGAAAGCCGCCAAGGCCGCCGGCATCCCGGTGATCGCCGTGGACCGCAACGCCCCCGACGCACCGGGCGATACCTTCATCGCCAGCGACAGCGTGGCCGGCGCCAAGACCCTGGCCGAATACGTGGGCAAAATCACCGACGGCAAAGGCCGCATCGCGATTCTGCAAGGTCAGATCGGCACCACCCCCGAGAACGATCGCGCCAAAGGTTTTGCCGAGGGCCTCAAAGCCTTCCCGGACCTCAAGGTCGTGGCCCAGCAACCGGCCGAATGGGCGCAGGACAAAGGCTTCGCCGTAGCCCAGGACCTGCTCCAGCGTGACCCGAACATTACCGTGTTCTTCGGCCGCGCCGATGCCATGGCGCTGGGCGCCGCACAAGCGGTCAAGGTCGGCAACCTCGATCACAAAGTGGTGATCGTCGGCTTCGACGGCGACGTCGCCGGGCTCAAGGCCGTGGAAAGCGGCGTGCTCAATGCGACCATGACCCAGCAGACCCAGAAAATGGGGCGCCTGGCAGTGGCGTCGGCCATCGACTTGAAAGCCGGCAAAACCCTGCCCAAGGAGCAACTGCTGCCCACCGTGCTGACCACCAAAGAAAACGTCGCGCCGTTCCTGCAACAGCACCCGTAACCCTGGGAGGTCGTCATGCACGCAGCAGCTCTGGACACAGCCGCCGATGCGGTGCTGTGCCTGCGCAACATCAGCAAGGCCTATGGCCCGGTGCAGGTGTTGTCGCAGGTGAATGTGGATATTCGCCCCGGTGAAGTGCTGGCCCTGCTCGGCGAGAACGGTGCGGGCAAGTCGACCTTGTCGTCGATCATTGCCGGCCTCGTACAACCCGAGGTCGGCGCCAGCATGACCTGGCTGGGCGCGCCCTATGCGCCCGCCTCGCCGGGGGCGGCCCTGGGCGCCGGTATCGGCCTGATCCACCAGGAAATCCGCCTGCTGCCGCAACTGTCGATCGCCGAGAATATCTTCGTCGGGCGCCTGCCCATGCGTCACGGGCGGGTGGACCGCGCCTACATCGAGGCCCAGGCGCAGATCCAGCTGGAGCGCCTGGGGCTCAAGGTACCGGCGTCGCGCAAGGTCGAAGGCCTGAGCGTGGCGGCCCAGCAACTGGTGGAAATCGCCAAGGCGCTGACTCTCAAGGCGCGCTTGTTGATCCTCGATGAACCCACCGCTGCGTTGGGCGGCGAGGAAACCGAGTTGTTGTTCCAGCAGGTGGAGCGGCTCAAGGCCGAAGGCGTGTCGTTTATCTATATCAGCCATCGCCTGGAAGAAATCGCGCGCATTGCCGACCGTGTATTGGTGCTGCGCGACGGGCACCAGATCGCTTTGCATGCCACTGCGCAAGTGCCGGTGCGTGAGCTGGTGGAGCAGATGGTCGGGCGCAGCCTGGAGCGGATTTTCCCCACCCTGCAACCGCCGCAGGACAAGGTCATGTTGCAGGTCAAGGACATGCGTTGCCGCGAGTTTGCCTTGCACGGCATCGACTTCAGCGTGCGTGCCGGTGAGGTGTTCGGCATTGCCGGCGTGGTCGGCGCCGGGCGGACCGAACTGGTGCGCACCCTGGCCGGCGCGGCTCAGGACATTCAAGGTCAGCTGCTGTTGGACGGCGAGGTGCGCCAGCTGCGCAGCCCCTTTGAAGCGATCCAGGCCGGCGTGGTGCTGGTGCCCGAAGACCGCAAGCAACAAGGCGTGGTGGTGGAACATCGCATCGAAGACAACCTGATCTACGGCAACACCGACCTGCTGGATAAACGCGGCTGGGTGCTGCCTGCCCCGCTGCGCGAATTCGCGCGCACGGCGGTGGCGCGCCTGGGCGTGAAAGGTGCGCCGCAGTCGCGGATTTCCAGCTTGTCCGGGGGTAACCAGCAGAAGGTGATCATTGCCAAATGGCTGGCGCGCAATCCCAAGGTGTTCATTCTGGATGAGCCTACACGCGGCATTGACGTGGGCGCGCGGGCGCGATCTATGAGGTGATCGCGGACCTGGCGGCCAAGGGCATGGCGGTGATTGTGGTGAGCTCGGACCTGGATGAAGTGCTGGGGTTGTCCCATCGGGTGATGGTGATGAGCCGGGGGCGGCAGATGGGAATCCTGGAGCGCGGCGAGGCCACACCGGTTTCAGTCATGGAAATGGCCACCGCCTAACTAAAGCCCTACAGAGATTCAAATGTGGGAGGGG
>NZ_JAFHKI010000086.1 GCF_016937615.1 Pseudomonas lactucae
AAGCTCTAATGCCAGTCAGTTAAGGGACACACTGTATCTGTGGCGAGGGAGCTTGCTCCCACACATTTGCATCTCTGCCAGCCTCAGGGATTTTTGCTGAACCCAAAATGCACAAAGGCCACCCGAAGGTGGCCTTTGTGTGGTGAAGCGTCAGCTAAGCGCGAGGCTTACTTGACAGCCCAACCGGTCAGCTCGGCCAGGGCCTTGCCGATGTCTGCCAGCGAACGCACGGTTTTAACGCCTGCGTCTTGCAGTGCAGCGAATTTCTCGTCCGCAGTGCCTTTGCCGCCGGAGATGATTGCGCCAGCATGGCCCATGCGCTTGCCCGCAGGGGCAGTCACACCGGCGATGTAGGAAACAACCGGCTTGGTCACGTGAGCCTTGATGTAGGCAGCCGCTTCTTCTTCAGCCGAACCGCCGATCTCGCCGATCATCACGATCGCTTCGGTCTTCGGGTCTTCCTGGAACAGCTTCAGGATATCGATGAAGTTGGAGCCTGGGATCGGGTCACCGCCGATGCCGACGCAAGTCGACTGACCGAAACCGGCGTCAGTGGTCTGCTTCACAGCTTCGTAGGTCAGGGTGCCGGAACGGGAAACGATACCGACTTTACCTGGCAAGTGAATGTGACCTGGCATGATGCCGATCTTGCATTCGCCTGGGGTGATCACGCCTGGGCAGTTAGGGCCGATCAGGACTACGCCCAGTTCGTCGCACTTAACTTTAGCGTCCAGCATGTCCAGGGTAGGAATGCCTTCGGTGATGCAGACGATCAGCTTGATGCCGCCGAATGCCGCTTCCAGGATGGAGTCCTTGCAGAAAGGAGCTGGAACGTAGATCACGCTGGCGGTGGCGCCAGTGGCAGCTACAGCATCTTTCACGGTGTTGAACACTGGCAGGCCCAGGTGCTCGGTACCGCCTTTGCCCGGCGTTACGCCACCAACCATCTTGGTGCCGTATTCGATGGCTTGCTGGGTGTGGAAACTACCTTGCGAACCGGTAATACCCTGGCAGATAACTTTGGTGTCTTTATTGATCAGGACGCTCATTATTTGCCCTCCGCAGCTTTGACAACTTGTTGAGCAGCGTCGGTCAGGCTGGTAGCCGCGATGATGTTCAAACCGCTTTCTGCCAGTACTTTAGCGCCCAGTTCAGCGTTGTTACCTTCAAGGCGAACAACAACCGGGATTTTAACGCCGACTTCTTTCACCGCGCCGATGATGCCTTCGGCAATCATGTCGCAACGAACGATGCCGCCGAAGATGTTGACCAGTACTGCAGCGACGTTGGAGTCGGACAGGATGATCTTGAACGCTTCGGTCACGCGTTCCTTGGTAGCACCGCCGCCCACGTCGAGGAAGTTGGCCGGTTTGCCGCCATGCAGGTTGACGATGTCCATGGTACCCATGGCCAGGCCGGCACCGTTGACCATGCAACCGATGTTACCTTCCAGGGCTACGTAGTTCAGTTCGAACTTGGCAGCGTGCGCTTCGCGCGGATCGTCTTGCGACGGATCGTGGAAAGTCTTCAGCTTAGGCTGACGGTACATGGCGTTGGCGTCGATGTTGATCTTGGCGTCGAGGCAGTGCAGATCGCCGTCAGCCTTGATCACCAGCGGGTTCACTTCCAGCAGGGCCAGATCGTGGTCCTGGAACAGTTTGGCCAGGCCTACGAAGATCTTGGCGAACTGGGCAACTTGCTTGCCTTCCAGGCCCAGCTGGAAAGCCAGCTCGCGACCCTGGAACGGCTGAGCGCCAACCAGTGGATCGATAGTGGCTTTCAGAATTTTTTCTGGGGTTTCGTGAGCGATCTTCTCGATGTCCACGCCACCTTCGGTGGAAGCCATGAACACGATGCGACGGCTCGAACGGTCAACGACAGCGCCCAGGTACAGCTCTTTAGCGATATCAGTGCACGATTCAACCAGGATCTTGGTGACTGGCTGGCCATTGGCATCAGTCTGGTAAGTCACCAGACGCTTGCCCAGCCACTGCTGTGCGAAGGCCTTGGCGTCTTCTTTGCTGCGAACCAGCTTAACGCCGCCCGCTTTACCGCGACCACCTGCGTGGACCTGGGCTTTGACAACCCACTCGGTGCCACCGATTTTGTCGCAAGCTTCTGCTGCTGCTTCCGGGGTGTCTACTGCGTAGCCCTTGGAAACTGGCAGGCCGTATTCAGCGAACAGCTGCTTACCCTGATACTCGTGAAGATTCATGCTTTTTACCGTCTTCGTTAGGTACTGCGCATTCGGCGCTGCGCTCATTATGAGTGCCGCGCCACCTGTGACTGCTGCTTGCGCAACTTGCGGGGCTTATGGCCCGTAAAGCTGCGCAAGGCTGCGTCCAGCGGATATTCCGCGGTGAGTCTTGCGCACAAGGCTCACGACGGGCAACTCCGCCGTGGTTTCTTATTATCTCGCTTAGCGCTTCTTGCGGTTGGCGATGTGGATGGCGCCGCCATTCACTGCCAACGCAGCTTCGTGCAACGCTTCGGACAGGGTTGGATGGGAGAAGACCATCATGCCCAGGTCCTCGGCACTGGTGCCGAATTCCATACCGATTGCGCCTTGCTGAACCAGTTCTGCAGCGCTTGGGCCAATCACGTGGACGCCCAATACGCGGTCAGTCTTGGCATCAGCGATGACTTTGACAAAACCACCGGTGTCGTTGGCTGCCATGGCACGGCCAGAAGCGGCGAACGGGAAGGTGCCGACGTTAACTTCAACGCCTTCAGCTTTCAACTGCTGTTCGTTCTTGCCGACCCATGCAATTTCCGGGTGAGTGTAGATAACCGATGGAATCAGGTCGTAGTTCATCTGGGTTTTGTGGCCCTGGATGCGCTCGACAACCATGATGCCTTCTTCGGAAGCCTTGTGCGCCAGCATCATGCCGCGCACCACGTCGCCAATGGCGTAGACGCCAGGCACGGTGGTAGCGCAGTGATCGTCAACGTGGATGAAGCCACGCTCGTCGATGTTCACGCCGCTGTCAGCTGCCAGCAGGTCGGTAGTCACTGGACGGCGACCAACGGCTACGATCAGCTTGTCGAACGTGATGGTCTGTTCGCCATCCTTGTCGGTGTAGGTCACGACCACTTCTTCGCCGTTGACCTTCGAGCCGGTCACGCGAGCGCCCAGCTTGATGTCCAGACCTTGTTTGGTCAGGGTTTTCAGCGCTTCCTTGGACACAGCGGTGTCGGCGGCCAGCAGGAACGTGTCCAGGGCTTCCAGCACGGTCACTTGCGAACCCAGGCGGGACCATACCGAACCCAGCTCCAGGCCAATCACGCCGGCGCCGATCACGCCCAGACGCTTAGGCACTGCCTGGAATTCCAGGGCGCCGGTCGAATCGACGATCACGTTCTGGTCAACCGGAGCCGGTGGAATGTCGATTGGGCGCGAACCTGGGGCCAGGATCACGTTTTCGGCTTCGATGACTTCAACCGAACCGTCCGGCTTGGTGATCTCGACTTTCTTGCCGGCCAGCAGTTTGCCGTGGCCTTGCAGGGAAGTTACGCCGTTGGCCTTGAACAAGGTGGCAACGCCGGAAGTCAGGCCTTTGACGATGTTGGCTTTACGGCCGACCATCGCTGGCACGTCCATGGTCACGCCAGCATGATTGATACCGTGGATCGCGAAGCCGTCTTGGGCTTCATGGAATTTCCAGGAGCTGTCCAGCAGCGCCTTGGAAGGAATGCAACCAACGTTCAGGCAAGTACCGCCCAATGCCAGTTTGCCTTCCTTGTCGGTGTATTTTTCGATGCAAGCAGTCGAGAGGCCCAGTTGCGCGGCCTTGATGGCGGCAACATAGCCGCCAGGGCCCGCACCAATCACTACGACGTCAAATTTCTGTGTCATGAAAATAGATCCTCTATTAGCTTCAAGCGTCAAGCTTCAAGCTGCAAGCCAAACTGCATTTACTTGCAGCTTGCAGCTCGCAACTTGAAGCTGCTCCAATCAAATATCCAGGAGCAAGCGAGCCGGGTCTTCCAGCAGATTCTTGATGGTCACCAGGAAAGTCACGGCTTCTTTACCATCGATCAGGCGGTGATCGTAAGACAGTGCCAGGTACATCATCGGGCGGATCACGACTTGGCCATTGATGGCCATCGGACGCTGGATGATGTTGTGCATGCCCAGGATCGCGGCTTGTGGCGGGTTGACGATCGGCGTCGACATCATCGAACCGAAGGTACCACCGTTGGTGATGGTGAAGGTACCACCGGTCATCTCGTCGATGGTCAGCTTGCCATCACGGGCTTTCTTGCCGAAGTTGGCGATGCCGCCTTCGATTTCAGCCAGGCTCATCAATTCGGCGTTACGCAGAACCGGAACCACCAGGCCACGGTCGCTGGACACGGCAACACCGATATCTGCATAGCCATGGTAAACGATGTCGCCGCCATCGATGGAAGCGTTGACCGCCGGGAAGCGTTTCAGCGCCTCGGTGGCCGCTTTCACGAAGAACGACATGAAGCCCAAACGCACGCCGTTATGGCTCTTCTCAAAGAGGTCCTTGTACTTCGAACGCAACGCCATGACTTCGGTCATGTCGACTTCGTTGAACGTGGTCAGCATCGCCATGTTCGACTGTGCTTCAACCAGGCGCTTGGCCACGGTGGCACGCACACGGGTCATCGGTACGCGCTTCTCGGTACGGTCGCCTGCAGCGAACACAGGCGCGGCGGCGGCCGGTGCGGCAGCCTTGGCAGGTGCGGCAGCTGGTGCGTTCTTCTTGGCTTCAACAGCGGCAACCACGTCTTCCTTGGTCACACGGCCGTCTTTGCCGGTGCCTTTGATGGACGCCAGGTTGATGCCGTTTTCTTCAGCCAGCTGACGCGCAGCCGGTGCGGCGATTGGATCTTCACCGCCAGCGGCCGGAACGACAGCCGGAGCCGAAGCTGCAGCCGGTGCAGCGGCGGCAGGGGCTGCTGCGGCGCTGCCCTCTTCGATCGAACCCAATACCTGGTTCGACAGAACGGTAGCGCCTTCTTCGGCAACGATTGCGCCCAGCACGCCGTCAGCTTCGGCTAACACTTCCAGAACGACTTTGTCGGTCTCGATGTCGACGATCAGGTCGTCACGCTTGACGGCCTCACCTGGTTTCTTGTGCCAGGTGGCAACGGTGCCATCGGCAACCGATTCCGGGAATGACGGGGCTTTGATTTCGATAGCCATTATCTGTGGGTCCTTAAAATTCGGTTTCAGTCAGCGCGAAGGCGTTAAACAGTGAAAGCATCTTGCAGCAGTTTTTCCTGCTGCTCGGCGTGCATCGACGCATAACCACACGCAGGTGCAGCAGAGGCATCACGACCGGCGTACTCAAGGTTCAGGGCCTTGTTGTGGTTGCCGATACTGCGACGCAAATGATGCTGGCTGCTGTACCAGGCGCCCTGGTTCATCGGTTCTTCCTGGCACCACACCGCGTTCGTGAGGTTGGTGTAAGGCGCGATGATCTCCATGAGGTCATCTTCCGGGAACGGGTAAAGCTGCTCGATACGCACGATGGCGATGTCTTCGCGGCCTTCGGCACGGCGTTTTTCCAGCAGATCGTAGTAGACCTTGCCGCTGCACAGGATCAGGCGAGTGACCTTGGCCGCGTCCAGTGTGTCGATCTCCGGAATAACGGTCTGGAACGAACCTTCGGCCAGATCTTCCAGGGTCGAGATGGCCAACTTGTGACGCAGCAGCGACTTCGGTGTCAGCACGACCAGCGGCTTGCGCAGCGGGCGGATCACCTGGCGACGCAGCAAGTGGTAGATCTGGGCCGGGGTCGTCGGCACGCACACCTGGATGTTGTGCTCGGCGCACAGCTGCAGGTAACGCTCCAGACGGGCCGAGGAGTGCTCGGGGCCCTGACCTTCATAACCGTGTGGCAGCAACATGGTCAGACCGCACAGACGGCCCCACTTGTGCTCGCCGCTGGTGATGAACTGGTCGATAACCACTTGGGCACCGTTGGCGAAGTCGCCGAACTGGGCTTCCCAGATCACCAGCGCGTTAGGCGTGGTGGTGGAGTAGCCGTATTCGAACGCCAGTACGGCTTCTTCGGACAGGAACGAATCGTACAGGTCGAAACGTGGCTGGCCTTCGTACAGGTTCTGCAACGGGATGTAGGTGCCCGCGTCTTTCTGGTTGTGCAGCACCGCATGACGGTGCGAGAACGTACCGCGGCCGATGTCCTGGCCAGTCATGCGGATCGGGTGACCTTCGAACGCCAGGGTCGCGTACGCCATGGTTTCGGCGTAACCCCAGTTGATCGGCAGGCCGCCGGCTTGCATCTTCTGACGGTCTTCGTAGATCTTCGCAACCTGGCGCTGCACCACGAAGCCTTCTGGAATTTCCAGCAGCTTGGCGGACAGTTCCTGCAGGGTCTTGAGGTCGAACGAAGTGTCGTGACGCGCCGTCCAGGTGTGACCCAGGTATGGACGCCAGTCCACGAACAGCTCTTTGTTCGGCTCTTTGACCAGGCTTTTTACAACATGCAGGCCATTGTCCAGCGCGTTGCGGTATTCATCGATTTTCGCCTGAACCCGCGCGTCATCCAAAATACCGGCCTTGGTCAGGCTTTCGGCGTACAGCTCACGGGTGGTGCGCTGCTTGGTGATCTGCTGGTACATCAACGGCTGGGTGCCGCTTGGTTCATCCGCTTCGTTGTGACCGCGACGGCGGTAGCAAACCA
Organism: Pseudomonas lactucae; assembly: GCF_016937615.1. Lineage (GTDB taxonomy): Bacteria > Pseudomonadota > Gammaproteobacteria > Pseudomonadales > Pseudomonadaceae > Aquipseudomonas > Aquipseudomonas lactucae. The sequence goes on from NZ_JAFHKI010000086.1 coordinate 6,681, forward strand.
GGTCGATCACCACGTCACGCTTGAACTGCATGCGGTAGTCGACAGCCAGTTGAGTCACGAACAGCACGGCTTCCGGGTCATCACCATTCACATGCAGGATCGGCGCCTGGATCATCTTGGCAACGTCGGTGGCGTACTCGGTGGAGCGCGCATCCAGCGGGTTGCTGATGGTGAAGCCAACCTGGTTGTTGATCACGATGTGAACGGTACCACCGGTCTTGAAGCCGCGGGTCTGCGACATCTGGAAGGTTTCCAGGACCACGCCTTGACCGGCGAATGCCGCGTCGCCGTGGATGGAAATCGGCAGGACCTTTTCACCGCTGGTGTCGTTACGACGATCCTGGCGCGCACGGACCGAACCCTCGACCACTGGGGAAACGATTTCCAGGTGGGAGGGGTTGAAGGCCATGGCCAGGTGAACTTCACCGCCCGTGGTCATGACGTTGGACGAGAAGCCCTGGTGGTATTTAACGTCACCGGAACCCAGCTCGACCTTCTTCTTGCCTTCGAACTCGTCGAACAGCTCACGCGGGTTCTTGCCGAAGGTGTTGACCAACACGTTCAGGCGACCACGGTGGGCCATGCCGATCACGATTTCCTTGGTGCCGTAGGAACCGGAACGCTGGATCAACTCGTCGAGCATCGGAATCAGGCTTTCGCCGCCTTCCAGGCCGAAACGCTTGGTGCCCGGGTATTTGGTACCCAGGTATTTTTCCAGACCTTCGGCCGCGGTGACGCGCTCCAGCAGGTGGCTGCGCACGTCGGCGGACAGCACCGGACGGCCACGCACGCCTTCCAGGCGATGCTGGAACCAGTGGCGTTGCTCGGAATCGGTGATATGCGTGAATTCAGCGCCGATGGTGCGGCAATATGTCTGCTGCAACGCTTCGTGAATTTCGCGTAGGCTCGCTTCCTCTTTGCCGATGAACAGGTCGCCGGCACGGAAGGTCGTATCAAGATCGGCATTGGTCAAGCCGTAATGATTGATCGACAGGTCAGCCGGTGCAGGACGCTGCCAGAGCCCCAGCGGGTCAAGCTGGGCCGCCTGGTGGCCACGCATCCGGTAGGCCTGGATCAGTCGCAGTACTTCAACTTGCTTCTTCTCGTGCTCACTGCTCACGCTGCCGGCGGAAACCGGTTGGGCGCGGCGCTGGTTCTTTGCCAGCAGTACGAAATGATCGCGAATCGCAGCGTGCGATACATCGGTGGCAGCGTTGCCGTCTGAAGACAACGTCTGAAATTTGGTGCGCCATTCTTCTGGCACAGCGTTAGGGTCGTGCAGGTAGAGCTCATAAAGCTCTTCCACATAGGCAGCGTTACCACCTGAAAGATAGCCGCTGTTCCACATGCGCTGCATCACGCTTTCTTGCATGCTTGGTCACCCTCGATTTGGGGACACCACCGGCGAAAACACCGAGTTTGCTTGCAAAAGGCCAAGTGCAGCGACCAAAACAAGCCACTTAGGATCACGCTGATAGTTCGGGTACCAACCCGAATGCCCCTGCTTGTCTCATTTCTTCAAAATAAGAGCTGCGGCTTTGTAAGTCGCTGCTCAAGTTAAAACTACGGCGCCGGTTGAAGCCTGCGCCGCAGCATTTACGGGCACAACGGTCCTGCTTTACTGCAACGTCGCTTACACGCCGCTTTGCAGCAGCATGTTACGGATGTGACCAATGGCCTTAGTCGGGTTCAGGCCTTTGGGACATACGTTGACGCAGTTCATGATCCCGCGGCAGCGGAATACGCTGAACGGGTCATCCAGCGAAGCCAGTCGCTCGGACGTCTTGGTGTCACGGCTGTCTGCCAGGAAGCGGTACGCTTGCAGCAGGGCAGCCGGGCCCAGGAACTTGTCCGGGTTCCACCAGAAGGACGGGCAGGAGGTCGAGCAACAAGCGCACAGGATGCACTCGTACAGACCGTCGAGCTTTTCGCGCTCTTCCGGGGACTGCAGACGTTCGATGGCCGGAGCCGGCGTGTCGTTCTGCAGGAACGGCTTAACTTTCTCGTATTGCTTGTAGAAGATGCTCATATCGACGACCAGGTCACGGATAACCGGCAAACCTGGCAGAGGACGAACGATCAGCTTGTTGCCTTTGACCACGGCCGACAGCGGCGTGATGCACGCCAGGCCGTTTTTGCCGTTGATGTTCATGCCGTCGGAACCGCACACACCTTCACGGCAAGAGCGACGATAGGAGAAACCCTCGTCCTGCTCTTTGATCAGTGCCAATACATCCAGCACCATCAGGTCTTTACCGCCGGTATCGACCTGGAATTCCTGCATGAACGGCGCAGCGTCCTGATCAGGGTTGTAGCGATAAACACTGACTTTCAACATGGCAGTCACCCTTAGTAAGTCCGAATTTTCGGTTCAAACGTCGGAACCGTCTTCGGCGAGAAGTTCACGGCACGCTTGGTTACGCGCTTGTCACCCGGGAAGTACAGGGTGTGGCACAACCAGTTTTCGTCGTCGCGGTCTTCATAGTCTTCACGGGCGTGGGCACCACGGGATTCTTTACGAACCTCGGCGGCGATCGCCGTCGCTTCAGCCACTTCCAACAGGTTTTGCAGCTCAAGGGCTTCGATACGAGCGGTGTTGAACGCCTGGCTCTTATCGTTGATCTTGACGTTGGCGATGCGCTTGCGCAGGTCAGCCAGTTGGGCGATACCTTTTTGCATGTATTCGCCGGTACGGAACACACCGAAGTAGTTCTGCATGCAGCTTTGCAGCTCGCGACGCAGGGTAGCCACGTCTTCACCGTCCGTGCGCTCGTTCAGAGCGTTCAGGCGCGCCAGGGCGGCTTCGATGTTGGCGTCGGTGGCGTCATCGTATTCGATGCCGTCGGTCAGTGCCTTTTCCAGGTGCAGGCCGGCAGCGCGACCGAATACCACCAGGTCGAGCAGCGAGTTGCCGCCCAGGCGGTTGGCGCCGTGCACCGATACGCAGGCGACTTCGCCTACCGCGAACAGACCGTGAATGATCTCGTCCACGCCTTCGGCGTTCTGGGTGATCGCCTGGCCATGAATGTTGGTCGGCACGCCGCCCATCATATAGTGGCAAGTCGGAACAACCGGAACCGGAGCAACCACCGGGTCAACGTGGGCGAAGGTCTTGGACAGTTCGCAGATACCTGGCAGGCGGCTGTGCAGCACTTCTTCGCCCAGGTGATCGAGCTTGAGCAGTACGTGGTCGCCGTTCGGGCCACAGCCGTTACCGGCGATGATCTCTTTAACCATGGAACGGGCAACAACGTCACGGCCGGCCAAGTCTTTGGCGTTCGGCGCATAACGCTCCATGAAACGCTCGCCGTGCTTGTTGATCAGGTAACCGCCTTCACCACGGCAACCTTCGGTGACCAGTACACCGGCGCGCGATGCCGGTTGGGTGGAACTGCCACATTTCTATGTCTTGCACCGGCACGCCGGCACGCAATGCCATGCCAACGCCGTCACCGGTGTTGATCAGGGCGTTGGTGGTCGATGCGTAGATACGGCCTGCACCGCCCGTCGCCAGCACGGTAGCCTTGGCGCGGATATAGGTGGTTTCACCGGTTTCGATGCAGATGGCGATCACGCCGACGAACGCGCCGTCGGCATTCTTCACCAGATCCACCGCGTAGTACTCGTTCAGGAACGTGGTACCGGCTTTCAGGTTGCCCTGATACAGGGTGTGCAGCAACGCGTGACCGGTACGGTCGGACGCGGCACAGGTACGGGCAGCCTGGCCGCCTTTACCGTAATCCTTCGACTGACCGCCGAATGGACGCTGGTAGATACGACCTTGCTCGGTACGCGAGAACGGCAGACCCATGTGGTCCAGCTCGAACACCGCAGCCGGGCCTTCCTGGCACATGTATTCGATAGCGTCCTGGTCACCGATGTAGTCGGAACCCTTGACGGTATCGTACATGTGCCAGCGCCAGTCATCGTTCGGGTCGGCGGAAGCGATGGCGCAGGTGATGCCACCCTGGGCCGATACGGTGTGGGACCGCGTCGGGAACACCTTGGTGATCACGCAGTCTTGTGACCGCCCTGGGCCAGCTGCAGCGCTGCGCGCATGCCGGCACCGCCGCCACCAATAATGATGGCGTCGAAGGAAATAGTTGGAATGTTAGCCATGAATCAGATACCCCAAAGAATCTGCACACCCCAGACGAAGTAAGCGAACATCGCAACGCCGCATACCGCCTGGAAGAGGAAACGGACTGCGGTCGCGGACTTGCCAAGCGCCATTGGCGTCAGGTAGTCGGTCGCGATGGTCCACATGCCGACCCAGGCGTGAGCGCCCAGGGCTACAAGGGCCAGCAGACTGAAGATTCGCATTGCATTGTGGGAAAACAGGCCGTGCCATTGCTCATAGCCGATGCCCGGATTTGCCACGAGGTATCCGATCAGGAAAATGAAATAAGCCGCGAGAACGACCGCAGACACACGCTGTGCCATCCAGTCATAGAGGCCCGAACGCGACAGATTCGTTACGCTGGTTACCATATCCAAACTCCTGCCAGAACGATCAGCACCACGGAAATGGCGATGATGATTTTCGAGCCCAGGCGGCCGCCTTCCAGCGTCTCACCGATGCCCATGTCCATGATCAAGTGGCGCACGCCGGCTACCAGGTGATACAGCAGAGCGGACAGAAGACCCCATGCTACGAACTTGGCCAGCGGGCTGGTCAAGCATGCCTTCACCTCGGCGTAACCTTCCTCGGAACCCAGGGATTTGCTCAATGCATAAAGCATGATGCCCAAGCCCAGGAACAGGATGATGCCGGAAACACGGTGCAGGAACGACGTAACGCCGGTGATGGGGAGTTTGATGGTCCTTAGGTCTAGGTTTACAGGTCGTTGGCTATTCACGGCTTTTTTTCACACTGAAGAGCCCCTAACAATCAGGGCAAAGTTGTTGGGGAGTGCGACTGGTCAGGTAAGCACCACCCAGGGAGTGCGACCCCCAATGAAAGCAAGCCCAAAAGCCCTTGGCGGTCGGTGGCCGAGTATAGACAGTTAGGTTACTAATGACAACGCGCGCTCCTCACCCTAATAGCGGATTGCGCTGGCGGGATAAAAGGCGTAAATGGCAGGCAATTTCGAGGAAAAAGTACGGTTAAAGCCTTCTGGAGCAAGACTTTAGGCAAATTGACATCTGAATTTATCTCACTATAGTGGTGCGGGCCCTGCGTGGGGGGTCTGTCTGATGATTTGAAGCATAAATAGGAGGCCACATGGCTGACAAAAAAGCGCAGTTGATCATCGAGGGCGCAGCCCCCGTCGAGCTGCCCATTTTAACCGGCACCGTTGGTCCCGATGTTATCGACGTACGGGGCCTGACGGCCACGGGCCGTTTCACTTTCGACCCAGGCTTCATGTCGACCGCCTCTTGCGAGTCGAAGATCACCTATATCGACGGCGATAATGGCATCCTGCTGCATCGGGGCTACCCGATCGAGCAACTGGCTGAAAAGTCGGACTACCTGGAAACCTGCTACCTGCTGCTAAATGGCGAATTGCCAACAGCCGAGCAAAAAGCCCAGTTCGTCAGCACGGTGAAGAACCACACCATGGTTCACGAGCAGTTGAAGACCTTCTTCAACGGCTTCCGTCGCGACGCCCACCCAATGGCCGTCATGTGCGGTGTGGTTGGCGCCCTGTCGGCCTTCTATCACGACTCCCTCGACATCAATAACCCGCAGCATCGCGAAATTTCCGCGATCCGCCTGGTTGCCAAGATGCCGACCCTGGCCGCAATGGTTTACAAGTACTCCATGGGCCAACCCATGATGTACCCGCGCAACGACCTGACGTACGCGGAAAACTTCCTGCACATGATGTTCAACACGCCGTGCGAGATCAAACCGATCAGCCCGGTGCTCGCCAAGGCCATGGACCGGATTTTTATCCTCCATGCCGACCACGAGCAGAACGCCTCGACGTCCACCGTGCGCCTGGCAGGCTCTTCGGGTGCCAACCCGTTCGCCTGTATCGCCGCCGGCATCGCCGCACTGTGGGGCCCTGCCCACGGCGGTGCGAACGAAGCCGTATTGACCATGCTCGATGAAATCGGCGATGTGTCCAACATCGACAAGTTCATTGCCAAGGCCAAGGACAAGAACGATCCGTTCAAGTTGATGGGCTTCGGTCACCGGGTTTACAAGAACCGCGACCCGCGCGCCACCGTCATGAAACAGACCTGCGACGAAGTGTTGAAGGAACTGGGCATCAAGAATGATCCGCAACTCGAACTGGCCATGCGCCTGGAAGAGATCGCCCTGACCGACCCGTACTTCATCGAACGCTCGCTGTACCCGAACGTCGACTTCTACTCGGGGATCATCCTCAAGGCGATCGGCATTCCAACCAGCATGTTCACCGTGATCTTCGCCTTGGCGCGGACCGTGGGCTGGATCTCCCACTGGAAAGAAATGCTCTCCAGCCCGTACAAGATTGGCCGCCCGCGCCAGCTGTACACCGGCTACGAGTCGCGTGACATTACCAAGCTGGAAGATCGCAAGTAAGCATTTAGCTGCTTGGTTGTACTGAGAACGCCTCCCTTAGTGGAGGCCGTTTTTGTTTGTGCTGTCTGGGCTGGCCTCATCGGGGGCAAGCCCCCTCCCACATTGACCGTGCTTACAGATAGAGATGTGTAAACCCGATCCAGTGTGGGAGGGGGCTTGCCCCCGATGAGGCCAGCCCAGTCACTACAAATCTCAAAACAAAAAAATGCCCCGGCCTTTCGCGGGGCATTTCTTATACAGCTGCAACCTTAGTGATTAACCGCCCCACTCGCCCCCAGGCCAGTCTGCGAACGCACAAACTGTGGGAAGTACAGCGCACGTTCTTTCTCTGCCGCCGCCGACTTATCGGTGATGGAGAAGAACCAGATGCCGATGAACGCAATGATCATCGAGAACAGCGCCGGGTACTCGTACGGGAAGATGGCTTTTTCATGGTGCAGGATCGAGACCCAGATGGTCGGGCCAAGCACCATCAGGCCCACGGCACTGATCAGGCCCAGCCAGCCGCCGATCATCGCGCCACGGGTGGTGAGGTTTTTCCAGTACATGGAAAGCAGCAACACCGGGAAGTTACAGCTGGCGGCAATGGAGAACGCCAGGCCGACCATGAACGCGATGTTCTGGCTTTCGAACAGGATGCCCAGGCCGATGGCCAACACCGCCAGGGCGATGGTGGTGATCTTCGACACGCGAATCTCGTCCTTCTCGTTGGCCTTACCCTTCTTGATCACGCTGGCATACAGGTCATGGGACACCGCCGAGGCACCCGCCAGGGTCAAGCCGGCAACCACTGCCAGGATGGTGGCAAACGCGACCGCCGAAATGAAGCCCAGGAAGATACTGCCGCCCACGGCATTGGCCAGGTGCACCGCCGCCATGTTGTTACCGCCCAGCAAGGCACCCGCGGCATCCTTGAACGCCGGGTTGGTGCTGACCAGCAGGATCGCGCCGAAGCCGATGATAAAGGTCAGGATGTAGAAGTAGCCGATAAAGCCGGTTGCATACAGCACGCTCTTACGCGCTTCCTTGGCGTCGCTCACGGTGAAGAAGCGCATCAGGATGTGCGGCAGGCCTGCGGTACCGAACATCAGCGCCAGGCCAAGGGAGAATGCGGAAATCGGGTCTTTCACCAGGCCGCCAGGGCTCATGATCGCTTCACCTTTGGGGTGAACCTTGATCGCCTCGGAAAACAGCATGTTGAAGTCGAAGTTGACGTGCTTCATCACCATCAGCGCCATGAACGAAGCACCGGACAACAGCAGCACGGCCTTGATGATCTGCACCCAGGTGGTCGCCAGCATGCCGCCGAACAACACGTACATGCACATCAGGATACCGACCAGGATCACCGCGACGTGGTAGTCCAGACCGAAGAGCAGCTGAATCAGCTTGCCCGCGCCGACCATTTGCGCGATCAGGTAGAACGCCACCACCACCAGCGAGCCACAGGCCGACAGGCTGCGGATCTGGGTTTGCCCGAGGCGATAGGACGCCACGTCGGCAAAGGTGTACTTGCCCAGGTTACGCAGGCGTTCGGCGATCAGGAACAAAATGATCGGCCAGCCCACCAGGAAGCCGATCGAGTAGATCAGGCCGTCGTAGCCGGAGGTGAATACCAGCGCGGAAATCCCCAGGAAGGACGCGGCCGACATATAGTCGCCGGCAATCGCCAGGCCGTTCTGGAAACCGGTGATCTTGCCGCCGGCCGCATAGTAGTCGGCCGCCGATTTGTTGCGTTTGGAAGCCCAGTAGGTGATGCACAGGGTGGCGCCGACGAATGCGACGAACATCACGATGGCCGAGACGTTCAACGGTTGCTTGTGCACTTCACCGGTCAATGCGTCCGCCGCCCAGAGGGCAGGAGCAAAAAGCGAAGCGCCGAATACTGCCAGTAGACGACGAATCATTGCGCAGCCTCCTTGAGAATCGCATTGTTCAGGTCGTCAAACTCGCCATTGGCGCGACGCACGTAGATGCCGGTCAACACGAAGGCGGACACAATCAACCCGACGCCCAGGGGAATACCCCAGGTAATCGACGAACCGGGGCTGATCTTGGCCCCCAGTATTTGTGGCCCGTAGGCGATCAACAGGATGAAAGCGGAGTAAAGCCCTAGCATGATCGCCGAGAGAATCCAGGCGAATCGTTCCCTTTTTCTCACCAGCTCCTTGAAACGCGGGCTGTTTTGAATCGAGAGGTAAATGCTGTCGTTCATTGTTTTTATCCTCGCAGCACAGCTTTTTTATTATTGGAACATGGCCACTGTATGCGGCTCTGGAACAGGTTCCAGACGACCTTAGTAGTAGATCGAGTGTAGCGAGGGTTTGTGAGGGCGCAGAAACATTTGCGGGGGGGTGAAATTAATGTGGGAGGGGGCTTGCCCGATAGCGGAGTGTCAGTCATAGATGCTTTAACTGACCCACCGCTATCGGGGGCAAGCCCCCTCCCACAGGTGTTGTATCACGGCATTAGGGAGTTACTTACCGGTCCATTCAGCGACACGCTCAGGGTGCTTGGCGACCCAATCCTTGGCCGCTGCATCAGGCTTGGCGCCCTCCTGGATGGCGAGCATGACTTCGCCGATTTCATCCTTGGAAGCCCACTGGAACTTCTTCAGGAAAGCCGCGACTTCCGGCGCTTTGGCCTCCAGGCCCTTGCTGCCGATGCTGTTGACGGTTTCAGCCGCGCCGTAGATCCCTTTTGGATCGTCCAGGAAGCGCAGTTTCCACTTGGCGAACATCCAATGCGGCACCCAACCGGTGACGGCAATGGATTCCTGCTTGTCTTCGGCACGCGTCAGTTCGGCGATCATTGCCGCACCCGAACTGGCTTGCAGCTTGTAATCGAGGCCGTATTGCTTGATCGCTTCGTCGGTCTTGAGCATCACGCCTGAGCCGGCGTCGATCCCGACGATTTTGTTCTTGAAGGTGGTGTCGGTCTTGAGGTCTTCGATGGACTTGGCCTTGACGTACTCCGGCACGATCAGACCAATCTTGGCGTCCTTGAAGTTGGGGCCGTAGTCGACCACCTTGTCCTTGTTCTTGGTCCAGTATTCGCCGTGGGTCACTGGCAGCCAGGCCGAGAGCATGGCGTCGAGTTTGCCGGTGGCCACGCCCTGCCACATGATCCCGGTGGCGACCGCTTGCAGTTTCACGTCATAACCGAGCTTCTGTTTGATCACCTCCGCCGCCACGTGGGTGGTGGCAACACTGTCCGACCAGCCATCCACGTAGCCGATGCTCAGGGTTTTGCTGTCGGCGCTGGCCAGTGTGGAGCTCATCGCAACTACCAGAGTGGCAGCTGCGCCCAAGAGTCGTCGCATCTTCATCGTACTTCCCCGAAAGTGCTGCGCCCGACGGATGCCGAGCGACGTCAACCTGTTGTTATGTGGTGCACCGCGCCCCCTTCACGCGCATCGATCCGGTGGTTGCAGTATCAGTGGAGTGCTGACAGCTTGATCATCAACCCGCCGGGTACATCGACCTGCTCTGTCAGCGACCTCAGCTAAGCAAGAAACGACATCACATCGCCAGTAGGACGTTTTGTAGGAAATAGCGTCAAAATCCCGCTCGAAGTTTGCATATCAAAATTATGCAGCCCCACTGGCATCCGTCAAATCCGGGTAAGATGCGCGCCTTTGCGCCCACAGATAAGCCGACCATGCCTGCGACTGCCCGCTTCCCCGCCCTGCCCTATTGCTTCGCCTTGATCCTTGGCCTGCTGGCCCTCGCCGGCTACTGGTATACCCTCGGCCGACCGGTGGTGCTGCCGGATGTGGCCAGCGCCAGCCATAAGCTGCAATGCGCGTCCTACACGCCGTTCGACAAGGACCAATCGCCCTTCGACCAGCCGTTCACCCTGCGCCCCGCGCGCATGGACGCCGACCTGGCCCTGTTGGCCACCCGTTTTGAGTGTATCCGCACCTATTCCATGACCGGCCTCGAAGCGCTGCCGGACATGGCACGCAAGCATGGTTTGAAGTTGATGGCCGGCGCCTGGGTCAGCAGTGACCCGGTGGCCACCGCAAAAGAAATCGATGAAGTGATCGCGGCCGCCAACGCCAACCCCGATGTGGTGACCTCGGTGATCGTCGGCAACGAAGCGCTGCTGCGCAAGGAAGTGACCGCCGCGCAACTGATCAAACTGATCCATACAGTCAAAAGCCAGATCAAGCAGCCGGTCACCTACGCCGACGTGTGGGAATTCTGGCTAAAACACCCGGAAATCGCCCCGGCGGTGGATTTCCTGACCATTCACCTGCTGCCGTACTGGGAAGATGACCCGTCCGGCATCGACCAGGCCCTCAAGCACGTGGGCGAAGTGCGCCAGACCTTCGGCAAAACATTTGCGCCCAAGGATGTACTGATCGGCGAGACCGGCTGGCCCAGCGAAGGTCGCCAGCGCGAAACTGCGGTGCCGAGTCGAGTCAATGAAGCCAAGTTCATGCGCGGCTTCGTCGCCATGGCCGAGGCCAATGGATGGCGCTACAACCTGATCGAAGCCTTCGATCAGCCGTGGAAGCGCGCCAGCGAAGGGGCCGTGGGCGGTTATTGGGGCCTTTTCGATGCGGACCGCCAGGACAAGGGCGTCCTCGCCGGGCCGGTGACCAACGTGCCGTACTGGCCGCTGTGGCTGGGCGCAGGCGGCCTCCTTCTGTTGGCGACGCTGGTGCTGGGGGGCCGTGTGCGCAGCACGCGCAACGCGCTCGCGCTTCCGCTGCTGGGCGCCGTCGCCGCGTGCTCCATCGGCACCTGGGCTGAACTCACCCGCGTCACCGCGCGCTTTAATGATGAATGGGTATGGGCCGGCCTGCTGGTGGGGCTGAACCTGCTGGTGCTGGCTCATGCGGCATTGGCCCTGAGTGCTCGGCAAGGATGGCGCGAGCGAGCCTTCAACTGGCTGGAACAGCGAGCGGGCTGGCTGGTCGCAATTGCCGGGTTCGCTGGCGCGGTAATGATGTTGGCGTTGGTATTCGATCCGCGCTACCGCAGCTTCCCGAGCGCGGCGCTGGTGCTGCCGGCCCTGGTGTATCTGGTGCGTCCGGTGACCGGGCCGCGTCGGGAGATTGCGCTGCTGACCTTCATCATCGGTGCCGGCATTGCGCCGCAGTTGTACCGGGAAGGTCTGCTGAATCAGCAGGCGTGGGGGTGGGCGCTAGTCAGCCTGCTTATGGCGTTAGCCCTGTGGCGTTGCCTGCGGGTGCGCAAGGCTTAAGAGCGCTATCGGGGTTGCCTGACCAACCGCAACCCCGCAATCACCACCGCAAACACCGCAAATGTGGTGTTGTACAACGCCAGGGCCGGCAGCCCGAACACCAGCCCCAGTACCGCCAAGCCCCATCCGCCACGGCCCGGTACGAAAAACGCCAGCACCGAGGTGGCCAGCGCGGCCCAGCCCAGTACCTTGAAGTGAATCATCAGGCCCAGGTTCGAACGCAACTGACACTCCCAGCGACTGGCGTCGTCAACACAAATACCGACCCACTGGCCATCCTCCACGAAGCCGTAACGTGCGGCATAACTGGCAGCCAGCCATAGCGGCAGGGCAATAAGCAGCAAAATCAACGGCAAGCGGCGGGACATGGAGCACTCCGATAGACAAAAACGGCGCTCAGCTTAATGCGCCGGCGGCCGTTAGCAAGGTACATACACACAATTTGTATTCACCCATGCGTGGCAAAGTGTATCGTCTCGCTACTATTACGCCGATTCCGACGGTATTTCCGAATTTTCGCACAGAGTGCTGGCACTTCGGTGACACGGCGGTGGTCATAGCCTGCGAACTTCATTCAGCACGTTTCCTCTTAGGGATTAAGTCATGCTCCGTTCCTTGCGCTGTGCTGCCTTACTGGGCAGCCTTTTTTTGAGTGCGTCAGCACTGGCGGTCGACATCGACCAAGCCAGCTATGGCTACCCTTTGACCAACCCGTTCGAAGCGACCATCGCCACCACTCCGCCTGACCTTCGGCCAACATTGCCGACCGACGACGAGATCAACCAGTCCGACTACACCCTGACCATGCGCCCCGAGCGCGAGTTCAGCCTGCCGGACAACTTCTGGGCAGTGAAGAAACTCACCTACCGCATCGCCAAGCAGGACCGCGCCGCACCGCTGATCTTCCTGATCGCCGGCACCGGTGCGCGATTCGACAGCAGCATCAACGAATACCTGAAGAAGCTGTATTACCAGGCCGGCTACCACGTGGTGCAACTGTCGTCGCCCACCAGCTTTGACTTCATCGCCTCCGCGTCGCGCTTCGCCACCCCCGGCATCAGCCAGGAAGACGCCGAAGACATGTACCGCGTGATGCAAGCCGTACGCGCGCAGAACGCTTCGCTGCCGGTGACCGACTTCTACCTCACCGGCTACAGCCTTGGCGCCCTGGATGCGGCATTCGTCAGCAAACTCGACGAAACCCGCCGCAGCTTCAACTTCAAGAAAGTCTTGCTGCTGAACCCGCCGGTCAACCTCTACACCTCGATCACCAACCTCGACAAGTTGGTGCAGACCGAGGTGAAGGGCATCAACAACACCACCACCTTCTATGAGCTGGTGCTGAACAAGCTGACCCGCTACTTCCAGCAAAAGGGCTACATCGACCTCAACGACGCCCTGCTCTACGACTTCCAGCAGTCCAAGCAACACCTGACCAACGAACAGATGGCCATGCTGATCGGCACCTCGTTCCGCTTCTCGGCGGCCGACATCGCCTTCACCTCGGACCTGATCAACCGCCGCGGCCTGATCATCCCGCCGAAGTACCCGATCACCGAAAGCACCAGCCTTACGCCATTCCTCAAGCGTGCGCTGCAATGCGACTTTGACTGCTACCTCACCGAGCAAGTGATCCCGATGTGGCGCGCCCGCTCCGACGGCGGCAGCCTGCTGCAACTGGTTGACCAGGTCAGCCTGTACGCGCTCAAGGACTACCTGCACACCAACCCGAAGATCGCGGTCATGCACAACGCCGACGACGTGATCCTCGGCCCTGGCGACCTCGGCTTCCTGCGTAAAACCTTCGGCGATCGCCTGACCGTCTACCCGCTGGGCGGCCATTGCGGCAACCTCAATTACCGCGTCAACGCCGACGCCATGCTGGAGTTCTTCCGTGGCTAAATATCTTTTGCTGCTCGCCGCGCTGATGTGCGCAGGCGTCGCCAATGCCGACAACAGCAAGGCCCACGAACCGGTGACGGTCGATGCCGATGGCTTCAAGGAGCCGTTGACCAAGCTCAAGTTCAACCCCGGCCTGGACCAGCGCGAATTCGAGCGGTCGTCGCTCACTGCGCTCAATGTGTATGACCCGCTGGAGTCGTGGAACCGCCGCGTGTACCACTTCAACTACCGCTTCGACCAATGGGTGTTCCTGCCCGTAGTCAACGGCTATACCTACGTCACACCAAGCTTCCTGCGCACCGGCGTGAGCAATTTCTTCAACAACCTGGGCGATGTGCCCAACCTGTTGAACAGCCTGTTGCAACTCAAGGGTCACCGTTCCCTGGAAACCACCGGGCGCCTGCTGCTCAACACCACCGTCGGCATCGCCGGCCTGTGGGACCCGGCCACCGCCATGGGCCTGCCGCGCCAAAGCGAAGACTTCGGCCAGACCCTGGGCTTCTACGGCGTACCCGGTGGCGCGTACCTGGTGCTGCCGATCTTCGGCCCGTCAAATCTGCGCGACACCGGCGGCTTGCTGGTGGATTACACCGCGGAGTCCCAGATCAACTTCCTGAACGTCTCCGAAGTCAGCTCCAACCACCCGGAAATCTGGGCCCTGCGTGCCGTGGACAAGCGCTACCAGACCAGCTTCCGCTACGGTCAGATGAACTCGCCGTTCGAGTATGAGAAGGTGCGGTATATCTATACCGAATCGCGCAAGTTGCAGATTGCCGAGTAAACAGCGCGTACAAAAAAGGCCATTCGATTGAATGGCCTTTTTTTATACCTGCGATTTAAGCTTTGAGGGCTTTCCAAGCCTTGCCGACGATGCTGACCAACGCCAACACCACCGCCCCGGCGATAATCCCCGCCACCGCATTGAGCAACGTCGGCATCAACCACGTCAGGCCACCGACACTTTGGCTCACCGTCTCGATCCAGTGATGCACCACCGGCACGCCATGGGTGAGGATGCCGCCACCGACCATGAACATCGCCGCCGTGCCGATCACCGACAGGCTCTTCATCATGTACGGCGCCGCCCGCAGGATGCCGCCACCGATACTGCGCGCTACCTGGCCAGGCTTCTGCGTGAGCCACAGGCCCAGGTCGTCGAGCTTGACGATACCCGCCACCAGCCCATAAACGCCCGCCGTCATCACAATGGCGATACCCGACAACACGATCACCTGCTGCGTCAATTGCGCATCGGCCACGATGCCGAGGGTGATGGCGATGATTTCGGCCGAGAGAATGAAGTCGGTGCGGATCGCGCCTTTGATCTTGTCCTTTTCGAACGCCACCAGATCGGTGGCCGGGTCGGCCACGGCTTCGACCAATTGTGCATGTTCGGCTTGATCTTCTGCCTTGCTGTGCAGGAATTTATGCGCGAGCTTTTCGAACCCTTCAAAACACAGATACGCGCCGCCGAGCATCAACAGCGGTGTGACCGCCCAGGGTGCAAAAGCACTGATCAGCAGCGCCGTCGGCACCAGGATCAGCTTATTGACGAACGAGCCCTTGGCCACCGCCCACACCACGGGAATTTCCCGCTCGGCCCGTACGCCGCTGACCTGCTGGGCGTTGAGCGCCAGGTCGTCGCCCAGCACGCCGGAGGTCTTCTTCGCGGCCATCTTTGTCATCAGGGCGACGTCATCGAGTACCGCGGCGATATCGTCGATCAACACCAACAAGCTGCTTCCTGCCATGAACCGTATATCCATAAGGGAGAGATGGCGCGAGCATAACGCGTCGCGGGCACATTGTTGAGACCTGCGGATAGCCGGTGCTACCATGCGCAACCGCCTGTCATGGCAAGGAAACCTCCCGTGCTCAGTTTCATAGATACGTTTCTCTTTTGGCGAGTGGCTGTTGTTGTCAGGCAAGGAGCCGCGACGACTCATCGCTCGCTATGGGGAGGAGCGGCGACGCAGAATGGTGGCAACAGACGCCGTCAAAAAGAAACAGTATCTGTGAGACTGAGCACTTTATGAGCAGCATTCGCGAGCGCAACAAAGAAAAAATCCTGCGGGCGGCCAGCGAGGAGTTTGCCGACAAGGGCTTCGCCGCGACCAAAACCAGCGACATCGCCGCCAAGGCCGGGCTGCCCAAGCCCAACGTCTATTACTACTTCAAGTCCAAGGACAACCTCTACCGCGAGGTGCTCGAGAGCATTATCGAGCCGATCCTGGCTGCCTCCACGCCGTTCAACCCGGACGGCGAACCTTCGGTGGTGCTCGGCAACTACATCCGCTCGAAAATCCGCATCTCCCGCGACCTGCCGTTTGCCTCCAAGGTCTTCGCCAGCGAAATCATGCACGGCGCCCCGCACCTGAGCGCCGAGCAGGTCGAACAGCTCAACGCCCAGGCCAGGCACAATATCGATTGCATCCAGAGCTGGGTGGATCGCGGCTTGATTGCCGCCATCGACCCTCATCACCTGATGTTCAGCATCTGGGCGGCGACGCAGACCTATGCCGATTTCGACTGGCAGATCTCCGCGGTAACCGGCAAGGCCAAGCTGGATGAAGCCGATTATGAAGCGGCGGCGCAGACGATTATCCGGTTGGTGCTCAAGGGCTGTGAGCCGGACTGATACACCGAGGGGCCTGTGCCAATCGGGGGCAAGCCCCCTCCCACATTTGAACTGTGAACACGGTCAAAACTGTGGGAGGGGGCTTGCCCCCGATGAGGCCCTTACAGTCACTCAATACTTAAGCTGACACCCCCGCATCCGCCCGCAACCCCACCCCCTCGATCGCCGTAATCGCACACTGCTCGTCAATATCCGACGTATCCCCGCTGATCCCGATAGCCCCCAGCACCACACCGCCGTGATCCCGAATCAACACCCCACCCGGCGCCGCACCACGCTGCCCTGCCCCAGGCTGTTCAGCGCGGCGATGAATGCCGGGCGTTGCTGTGCGTCCAGCGCCAGCAAGCGCGAGCCCTTGCCCAGGGCAATCGCGCCCCAGGCCTTGCCGATGGCGATTTGCGGGCGCAGCAGACTGGCGCCGTCTTCGCGCTGCAGCGTGATCAAGTGGCCGCCGCTGTCGAGCACGGCGATGGTCAGCGGTGCGGCCGCGATGGTGCGCCCGGCGTTGAGGGCCTGGCAGGCCAGTTGGGTGGCGAGTTTCAAGGTTAAAGCGCTCATGGTGCCGTCCTTCTTTTGTTATTAGGAATGCAGTGGAGGTGTGTTTGATCAGATGCCCCGCCAAACAAATAGAACACAATATAATTAATTTTTGTATACAATATTTTCATACAAACCACAAATACGTCGGAAAAATGCCCTCCGACGAACGCCAAGGCCCTCCAATAAAATGCATTGACCTGCGCCGCTCGCCATGAATACACTTCGACCATAAACCACTTGTATACAATTACAAAACGCAAGAGGCACCAAAACATGAGCAAAATGAGAGCAATCGAAGCCGCCGTCCTCGTCATGCGCCGTGAAGGCGTGGACACCGCCTTCGGCATCCCAGGGGCCGCGATCAATCCGCTGTACTCAGCCTTGCAGAAGGTGGGTGGCATCGATCACGTGCTTGCTCGCCACGTTGAAGGTGCCTCGCACATGGCCGAGGGTTACACCCGCACCAAGGCCGGCAACATCGGCGTGTGTATCGGCACCTCGGGCCCGGCGGGCACCGACATGGTCACCGGCTTGTACAGCGCCTCGGCCGACTCGATCCCGATCCTGTGCATCACCGGCCAAGCGCCCCGCGCTCGCCTGCACAAGGAAGACTTCCAGGCCGTGGACATCACCAGCATCGTCAAGCCGGTGACCAAGTGGGCAACCACCGTGCTCGAACCCGGCCAAGTGCCCTACGCGTTCCAGAAAGCCTTTTATGAAATGCGCTCCGGCCGCCCAGGCCCGGTGCTGATCGACCTGCCGTTCGATGTGCAGATGGCCGAGATCGAATTCGACATTGACGCCTACCAACCGCTGCCATTGGCCAAGCCGTTGGCCACCCGCGTCCAGGTAGAAAAAGCCCTGGCCCTGCTCGATGCGGCCGAACGTCCACTGCTGGTCAGCGGTGGCGGCGTGATCAATGCCGACGCCAGCGAGCTGCTGGTTGAATTTGCCGAGTTGACCGGTATTCCGGTGATCCCGACCCTGATGGGCTGGGGCACCATCCCCGACGATCACCCGCTGATGGTGGGCATGGTCGGCCTGCAGACCTCCCACCGTTATGGCAACGCGACGCTGCTCAAGTCGGACGTGGTGCTGGGCATCGGCAACCGTTGGGCCAACCGCCACACCGGTTCGGTGGAGGTGTACACCGAGGGGCGTAAATTCATTCACGTCGACATCGAACCGACGCAGATCGGCCGCGTGTTCACCCCGGACCTGGGCATCGTGTCCGACGCCGGTTCCGCGCTGACGATGTTTATCGAAGTGGCCCGCGAGTGGAAAGCCGCGGGCAAGCTCAAGGACCGCAGCGCCTGGCTGCATGACTGCCAACAGCGCAAGGCCACCCTGCACCGCAAGACGCACTTCGACAACGTACCGGTCAAGCCGCAGCGCGTGTACGAAGAGATGAACCAAGTGTTCGGCAAAGACACCTGCTACGTCAGCACCATCGGCCTGTCGCAGATTGCCGGCGCGCAATTCCTGCACGTCTATAAACCACGCCACTGGATCAACTGCGGCCAGGCTGGTCCCTTGGGCTGGACCATCCCCGCCGCGCTCGGCGTGGTCAAGGCCGACCCGAGCCGCAAGGTGGTGGCGTTGTCCGGCGACTATGACTTCCAGTTCATGATCGAAGAACTGGCCGTGGGCGCACAGTTCAAGCTGCCGTACATCCACGTGGTGGTGAACAACTCCTACCTGGGGTTGATCCGCCAGGCCCAGCGCGGGTTTGAAATGGACTACTGCGTGCAGCTGTCTTTCGACAACCTCAACGCCCCGGAACTCAACGGTTACGGCGTAGACCACGTCGCAGTCGCCGAAGGCCTGGGCTGCAAGGCCCTGCGCGTGTTCGAGCCGGGCCAGATACAGCCTGCGTTGCGCAAAGCCCAGGCAATGATCGAGGAGTTCAAGGTGCCGGTGATCGTCGAGATCATTCTGGAGCGCGTGACCAATATTTCCATGGGCACCGAGATCAACGCCGTCAACGAATTCGAAGACCTGGCCCTGGTCGGCAACGATGCGCCGACTGCCATTTCCCTGCTCGATTAAGGAGAACCCTATGCCGCGTTTTGCCGCCAACCTGTCGATGCTATTTACCGAGCAGGATTTCCTCGCCCGTTTCAAGGCGGCCGCCGATGCCGGCTTCCAGGGCGTGGAGTACCTGTTCCCCTACGAATTCAGCTCCGCCGAGATCAAGGCACACCTGGACGCCAACGGCCTGACCCAGGTGCTGTTCAACCTGCCGGCCGGTGACTGGACCAAAGGCGAGCGCGGCCTGGCGTGCCACCCGGACCGGATCGAAGAGTTCCGTTCCGGGGTCACGCTGGCCATCGCCTATGCACAGGTGCTGGGCAACACTCAGATCAACTGCCTGGCGGGCATCCGGCCGCAGGGCGTGGACGATGAAACCCTGGAGAAAACTTTCGTCGCCAACCTCAGGTACGCCGCCGAGAAGCTGCAAGCGGCGGGTATCAAACTGGTCATGGAGATGATCAACACCCGCGACATCCCGGGCTTCTACCTGAACACCACGGCGCAGGCCCTGGCGATTTGCGAGCTGGTGGGCAGTGACAACCTGTTCCTGCAATACGACATCTACCACATGCAAATCATGGAAGGCGACCTGGCCCGCACCATGGCCGCGCACCTGGGGCAGATCAACCACATCCAACTGGCGGACAACCCTGGGCGCAATGAGCCGGGGACGGGGGAGATCAACTACCACTTCCTGTTCGAGCATTTGGACCGGATTGGCTACCAGGGTTGGGTCGGCTGTGAGTACAAGCCATTGACTACTACCGAGGCGGGTCTGGGTTGGCTCAAGAGCCACAACGTCATCTAACAAACACAACAAAGAACCCAATGTGGGAGGATTTCTTCATGGCTAAAATCGGCTTTATCGGCACCGGCATCATGGGCCAACCCATGGCCGCGAACCTGCAGAAAGCAGGCCACCAACTGTTCCTCTCTGAACACCACGGCAAGGCCCCGGCGCAACTGATCAGCGCCGCGCCGTGGCCCTGGCCAACCCGCAGCAGGTGGCCCAGGAAGCCGAGTTCATCATCGTCATGGTGCCCGACACGCCACAGGTCGAGGACGTGCTGTGGCGCGCGGACGGTGTGGCGGCGGGCCTGTCGCCGAACAAAGTGGTGATCGACATGAGTTCGATCTCGCCCACCGCCACCAAGGCATTTGCCGCGAAGATCAATGAGCACGGCGCGCAGTACCTCGACGCACCGGTGTCCGGCGGTGAAGTTGGCGCCAAGGCCGGTACCTTGAGCATCATGGTCGGCGGCGAGCCCCAGACGTTCGAACGCGCATTGCCGCTGTTCCAGAGCATGGGCAAGAACATCACATGGGTGGGCGGCAATGGCGACGGCCAGACCGCCAAGGTCGCCAATCAGATTATCGTCGCGCTGAACATCCAGGCGGTGGCCGAAGCGCTGCTGTTCGCCGCAAAAAACGGCGCCGACCCGGCCAAAGTGCGTGAAGCACTGATGGGTGGCTTTGCTTCGTCGAAGATCCTGGAAGTGCATGGCGAACGCATGATCAAAGGCACGTTCGATCCGGGCTTTCGCATCAACCTGCACCAGAAGGATCTGAACCTGGCCCTGGCCGGTGCCAAGGAGTTGGGAATCAACCTGCCGAACACCGCCGGCACCCAGCAGGTGTTCAGCACCTGCGCAGCAATTGGCGGCGGTAACTGGGACCACTCGGCGCTGATCAAGGGCCTGGAACATATGGCGAATTTTTCGATTCGCGATGAATAACTCCTGATGTGAAATGCGATCAACCTGTGGGAGGG
>NZ_JAFHKI010000087.1 GCF_016937615.1 Pseudomonas lactucae
AGCGCGCTGCGTTCGCCGCGAAGGCGCGCCGGGCGGGCGAACCAGGGTTTGCCGGGCGCGGGCAGCGGCGTTTCGGCCGGCCAGCCGAGGAATTCACCGCGCAGGATCTCCCACTTATGCCCGATACCCGGTGTGCGCTTCATTTTGAACCCGGCAGCATTGATCAGCCGGCGTACCCAGCCGGTGCTGGTGAAGGTACTGAGGGTCGAGCCGGGGGCCGCCAGCCGGGCCAGTTCGGCGAACAGTTCGGCGGTCCACATATCCGGGTTCTTCGCCGGGGCGAAGCCGTCGAGAAACCAGGCGTCGACCTGGGCATCCAGTTGCGGCAGCTGCTCCAGGGCATCGCCGATCAGTAGCGTCAGGGTCACCCGGCCGTCATCCAGAACCAGCCGCTGGAAACCCTGGTGGATGGCCACGTATTGGCCCAGCAACTGATCGGCCAGGGCCTTGAGCTCGGGCCACAGCGACAGTGCGCGGGCCAGGTCGGCGTGGCTCAGGGGGTATTTTTCGACGCTGACAAAGTGCAGGCGCGCCCCGCGTGGCGCTTGTTGATTGAACAATTGCCAGGCGCACAGGAAATTCAGGCCGGTGCCGAAGCCGGTCTCGCCAATGACAAAGCCGCCGTGATCGGGCAGGGCCGCGAAACGTTCCTGCAGGCGGTTCTGTTGCAGGAACACGTAGCGCGTTTCTTCCAGGCCCGACTGGTCGGAGAAGTACACGTCGTCGAAGACCCGCGAATGCGGGCGACCTTGGTCATCCCAGTCGAGCTGGGCATGGGCGATGGGGGTCATGGGCGGCTCATAAATAACGGCAAGCAAAGGCAAGGCGGCCATTCTAGCTGATCAACCGGCAATGAATTGATCCATGGCAATCGTGGGTGGAATTTCCTCCTACGTGTTGCTGCCCAATCCGCTAGTCTTGAGCCATCTTGAAACGGAGCTGCCCATGTTCGAATCCGCCGAAATCGGTCACGCCATCGACAAAGACACCTTCGACGCCGAGGTGCCTGCGCTGCGCGAAGCGCTGCTGGAGGTGCAGTACGAGTTGCAACAGCAAAAACGCTTCCCGGTGATCATCCTGATCAATGGCATCGAAGGCGCGGGCAAGGGCGAAACCGTCAAGCTGCTCAATGAGTGGATGGACCCGCGCCTGATCGAAGTGCGCACCTTCGACCAGCAGACCGACGAAGAGCTGGCGCGCCCCCCGGCCTGGCGCTACTGGCGGCAACTGCCGGCCAAGGGTCGCATGGGTGTGTTTTTCGGCAATTGGTACAGCCAGATGCTGCAAGGCCGCGTGCATGGACAGATCAAGGACGCGCGTCTGGACCAGGCCATCGCCGGTGCCGAGCGCTTGGAAAAGATGCTGTGCGATGAAGGCGCGCTGATCTTCAAGTTCTGGTTCCACCTCTCCAAGAAACAGATGAAAGCGCGGCTCAAGGCCCTGGCCGACGACCCGCTGCACAGCTGGCGCATCAGTCCCCTGGACTGGCAGCAGTCCGAGACCTACGACAAATTTGTGCATTTCGGCGAGCGCGTGCTGCGCCGTACCAGCCGCGACTACGCGCCCTGGCACGTGATCGAAGGGGTCGACAGCAATTACCGTGGGCTCACCGTGGGCAAGCTGCTCCTGGAAGGCATGCAAAACGCGCTGAAACTGCCCAAGGGCAAGGCCAGCGGCATGAACCCGGCGCCGCTGATCGCCTCGGTGGACAAGAAGAGCCTGCTGGACAGCCTCGACATGACCCTGCGTCTGGACAAGGATGACTACGAAGAACAGCTGATTACCGAGCAGGCGCGGCTCTCCGGCCTGATGCGCGACAAACGCATGCGCAAGCACGCACTGGTCACGGTATTTGAAGGCAACGATGCAGCGGGCAAGGGCGGCGCGATTCGTCGGGTGGCGGCGGCGCTCGACCCTCGCCAGTACCATATCGTGCCGATTGCCGCGCCGAGTGAAGACGAGCGCGCCCAGCCCTACCTGTGGCGGTTCTGGCAGAAGATCCCGGCGCGCGGCATGTTCACCGTGTTCGACCGCTCCTGGTACGGCCGCGTGCTGGTAGAGCGCATCGAAGGTTTCTGCACCCCGGCGGACTGGATGCGTGCCTACGGCGAGATCAACGACTTCGAAGAGCAACTGCGCGATGCCGGCGTGATCGTGGTCAAGTTCTGGCTGGCCATTGACAAACAGACGCAACTGGAGCGTTTCCAGGCCCGTGAGGATATCCCGTTCAAGCGCTTCAAGATTACCGAAGACGACTGGCGCAACCGCGACAAGTGGGATGACTACCGCGCTGCCGTGGGTGACATGGTCGACCGCACCAGCACCGAGGTGTCGGCCTGGACCCTGGTGGAAGCCAACGACAAGCGCTGGGCGCGGGTCAAGGTACTGCGCACAATCAACCAGGCGCTGGAGGAGGCGTTTGCTAAAACCGACAAGCACGACAAGAAGAAAAAGAAATAGCCTGGATGGCTCGGTCCGATGTGTGAGGGGTTCTACACCCGATAGCCCCCACCCACACAAACCGTGTGCCACTCCCATGTTTTCGCATCCATGGGGTGAATGATCGTCGCGGTTGGGCAGGCCTGGATCTATCCTCGATCCATCTCCCAACAACGACAAGATCGAGGTAGCCCATGCGTGAAGTTGTGATCGTCGACAGCGTACGAACCGGCCTGGCCAAGTCCTTTCGCGGCAAGTTCAACCAGACCCGCCCGGATGACATGGCGGCCCATTGCGTCAATGCGCTGCTCACTCGCAATGGCATCGACCCGGCCACGGTGGAAGACTGCATCGTCGGTGCCGGCTCCAATGAAGGCGCCCAGGGCTACAACATCGGGCGCAACGTGGCGGTGCTGTCGCGACTGGGTACCGGTACGGCGGGCATGACCCTCAACCGTTTCTGTTCCTCGGGCTTGCAGGCGATCGCGATTGCGGCCAACCAGATCGCCTCGGGCTGCAGCGACATCATCGTCGCCGGTGGCGTCGAATCCATCAGCCTGACCATGAAGAGCGTCAATACCGACAACCTGATCAACCCGCTGCTCAAAGAGCAGGTGCCGGGCATTTACTTCCCCATGGGCCAGACCGCCGAAATCGTTGCGCGGCGCTACAACGTCAGTCGCGAAGAACAGGACCTGTACGCCCTGCAAAGCCAGCAACGCACCGCCCAGGCTCAGGCCGAAGGCTTGTTCAACGATGAAATCGTGCCGATGGCGGTGCGGTACAAGGTCGAGGACAAGAACACCGGCGCGGTGCAGGTGCTTGAGGGCGTAGTCGATCGTGACGACTGCAACCGCCCCGACACCACCCTGGCCAGCCTGCAGGGGCTCAAACCGGTGTTTGCCGAAGACGGTTCGGTGACGGCGGGCAATTCCTCGCAACTGTCCGACGGCGCCTCGATGACATTGGTGATGAGCCTTGAGAAAGCCCTGGCACTGGGGCTCAAACCCAAGGCGTTTTTCCGTGGCTTCACCGTGGCTGGCTGCGAGCCGGACGAAATGGGCATCGGCCCGGTGTTCTCGGTGCCCAAGTTGCTCAAGGCGCGAGGCTTGCAGGTGGCGGATATCGACCTGTGGGAGCTCAACGAAGCGTTCGCTTCCCAGTGCCTGTACGCACGCAATCGTCTGCAAATCGACAATGCCAAGTACAACGTCAACGGCGGCTCGATCTCCATCGGTCACCCGTTCGGCATGACGGGGTCGCGGCAAGTCGGGCATCTGGTGCGTGAGCTGCAGCGGCGCAAGCTGCGCTACGGCATCGTGACCATGTGCGTCGGCGGCGGCATGGGAGCGACGGGCCTGTTCGAAGCCGTTCGTTAGCTTTGATTGAAGGCCTGCGGTCAAGGTGGGAGCTGCCCGGCTCCCACCTTTGATTGTTGTTGAATCAGGTCCAGTGGTGGACCGGCCAGCCCGCCTTCTCGGCCTGTTCGCGCAACACCGGGTCCGGGTTCACCACGTGTGGATGATCAACCTTCAGCAACAACGGCAGGTCATTGCGCGAGTCCGAGTAGAAGTAAGCGCCCTCCAGCGTCTCGCCGTTGAGTTCCAGCCATTCCAGCAAGCGCGTGATCTTGCCTTCACGGTAGGTCAATACGCCCACGGTGCGGCCGCTGTACACGGCGTGGGCGACGTCCAGCTCAATGCCCAATACCTCATCGATACCGATGCGCGCCGCAATCGGTTTGACCAGGTGGGTGCCCGAAGCGGAAATCACCAGAATCCGGTCGCCATTCGCGCGATGCCTGGCGATGGTCTTGGTCGCGTCGCTGTAGATCAGCGGCTCGATCACATCCTCCACCCAAGGCTCCACCAGATGCTCGATCTCCTCCGGCGTACGGCCGATCATCGGCTCCAGGCTGAAGTCCATGAAGTCTTCCATGCGCAGCTTGCCCTGACTGTAGGCGTCCATCAGTTCGTTGTTCCTGCGCATGAACGATTCGGGGTCGACCCAGCCCAGGCGGCCCATCTGCTCGCTCCACAGGGTGGCGCAGTCGCCGTGGATCAGGGTGTCGTCCAGATCAAAAATTACCAATGCCATCGGTCACGCTCTCTCAGTCAATCGTTGCATCAGGCTACTTCACACAGTGCACTGGGGTCGATGGAAAGTGCCAGGCGCTGGCCGTCCGGGTGCAGGTCGTCGGCCGAGCGGTTGAGCACATCGACCACCAATTCCACGCCCCGCGCTTCGATGCGGTAGCGGATCACGTTGCCCAACAGGCTGTGGCTGCGTACCAAGGCGTCCAGCTCGCCGCTGCGGCTGAGTTCGATGGCCTCGGGACGAATCGCGATGCGCCCGCTGATCGGGCGTTGCAGCAATTGGCTGGCCTTGTCTGCATCAAGCAGGTTGTAGTTGCCGATGAACCCGGCGGCGAACACGTCCACCGGCGCGGTGTAGAGGGTTTCGGCATCGCCGCTTTGCACGATCTTGCCCTGGTTCATCAGAAAGATGCGGTCGGACATGGTCAGGGCTTCTTCCTGGTCATGGGTCACGAAGATTGTGGTCAGCCCCAGTTCACGCTGGATCTGGCGGATCTGTTCGCGCAGATGCTTGCGAATGCGTGCGTCCAGCGCCGACAGCGGCTCATCCAGCAGCAACAGGCGCGGGCGGGTGACCAGGGAGCGGGCGAGGGCCACGCGTTGGCACTGGCCGCCGGACATCTGGTGTGGATAGCGCCCGGCCAGGTCCTTGAGCTCCACCAGTTGCAGTACCTCCTGTACGCGCTTGTGGCTGTCGTCGGCGTTGACCTTTTGCATGCGCAGGCCGAAGGCGACATTCTGTTCCACGGTCATGTTGGGGAACAGCGCGTAGCTCTGGAACACCATGCCGATGTTTCGTTTTTGCGGGCTGAGCGGGACGATGTCCTGGCCGTCCAGCAGGATCTTGCCGCTGTCCACCGAGGTCAGCCCGGCGATGCAGCGCAGCAGGGTCGATTTGCCGCAACCGGACGGGCCGAGCAGGGTGACGAACTCGCCCTTGGCGATCTCGCAGTTGATATCGCTGAACACCGGCGTACCGGCGTAGCCTTTTTGCAAATGTTGGACGCTGACGAAGCTCATTGGCTTTTGTCCTTGTTCAAGATGTTGGCGGCCCAGGTCAGCACCAGCACAAAGAAGAAATAGGAAATGACCACGGCACTGGTGAAGTGGCCGCTGCTGTTGCGCATGTTGTTGAGGTACACCTGCAGGGTCTCGTAGCGGGTACCCACCAGAATGTTGGCGAACACGAACTCACCGAACAGGAACGAGAACGACAGCAGCAGCGCCACCATCAGGCCTTTGCGCAGGTTGGGCAACACCACGAAGATCGCCGCTTGCCAGGTGCTCGCGCCGAGCAGTTGCGAGGCATCCATGAGGTCGCGCAGGTTGATCGCCTGCAGGTTGTTGGTGATCGCCCGGTACATGAACGGCAACGCGACGGTGAAGTAGCAACCGATCAGAATCCAGGGTGTACCCACCATTGCCAACGGTCCGGAACCGTAGAGTTGCAGCAGGCCCACCGACGACACCACCGGCGGCACCGCGAAGGGCAGCAGGATCAGGATGTTCATCAGCGCGTCGAGCCTGGGGAAGTGGTAATGCACCACGAACAGCAGCGGCAGGATCAGCACCACCGACAGGATCAGCGCGCCCACGCACACCAGTAATGACTGACCGAACGCCATCAGGAAGCGCGGATCACTCCACAGCTGTACGTACCACTTCAGCGTAAAGCCGGCCGGCAGAATGGTCGCCGACCAACTGCTGGCAATCGAATAGATAAACGTGCCCACCAGCGGCAGTACCAGGACTGCAAACAGCAGGTACACCACCGTCCGGTGGTAGAGGGTGGCCGGGCCGGCTTCAGCGCGAGACATGGTAGCTCCTCTTGAGCAGCAGTTGATGAACCACCGTGACCAGGGTCATCAGCGCCACCAGCACCACGGCCAGTGCGCTGGCCATGTTCGGGTCGAGTGACACATCGCCGGAGACCAGCCCCGCGATACGGATCGGCAGCACGTTGAAGTTACCGGTGGTCAGAGCGTAAACGGTGGCGTAAGCCCCCAGGGCATTGGCCAGCAGGATCACGAAAGTGCCCAGCAGTGCGGGCGTGAGTACCGGCAGGCCAATATGCCGCCAGAACTGCCAGCCGTTGGCACCGAGCAGGGACGCCGACTCACGCCAGTCTTCGCGCAGCGCATCGAATGCCGGGTACAACAGCAGCACGCCGAGGGGGATCTGGAAGTAGGTGTAGAGGATGATCAGACCGGTTTTGGAATACAGGTTGAAGTCCTGGATGATCCCCGCCTGTTTGAGCATGAGGGTGATGCTGCCGTTGAAGCCCAGCAAAATGATGAACGCGAAGGCCAGGGGCACGCCGGCGAAATTGCTGGTCATGTTGGCGAAGGCGGTGACGAAGTTGCGCAGCGGCGAATCCACGCGGCGCAGCGAGTAGCTGCCGAGGGTGGCGATGATGATGCCGAAGATGCTGGAGTAGAAACTGATCTCCAGGCTGAACTGGATCGCTTGCAGGTAGAACTTCGAACTGAAGATGCGCACGAAGTTTTCCAGGCCCCAGCCGGCCTCTTCGGTTTGCAGGCTGTTGATCAGCACCCATACCAGCGGCGCGATTTCGAACACGATAAAGAACAGCGCGAAAGGTACCAGGCATAGCAGCGCCAGCCATTTGCCGCGAGTCATGGCGTTCACTTCAATAGCTCCCGGCAGACGGGTTTGTCGTGGGGCACGCCCAATAGTTCGCAGACGGTGCCGCACAAGTCGGTTTGTTTCGGCGTGGCCTTGGTATCCAGGCTGAAGGCATCGCCGATTACAAACAGCGGCACTTCACGCTCCTCCGGCAACAGGCCGTTGTGGGAGCGGTCGTTGTTCATGCCGTGGTCTGCGGTTACCAGCACCTGGTAGCCGGCGTCGAGCCAGCCTTGCAGATAGTCGGCAAGGATGATGTCGGCCGAGCGTGCGCTGTTGCGGTATTGCGCGGTGTCGAGGCCGTGCTTGTGGCCGGCGTCGTCGATGTTCATCGGGTGCACCAGCAGGAAGTCCGGCGTGTGCCTGAGCCGCAGGCTTTCGGCGTCGGCGAACAGGTGGGAATCCGGGTAATGGTCATTCCAGTAGAAATGCCCGTGCTGGATCGCCAGTGCCGTGTCGTCGGTATGACGATCGCGGGCGGCGAGAAAGGGCGTGCGGTTATACAACTCGCTGACCCAATGGTAAGCCGCCGCCGCCGTGGCAAGACCGGCGTCGGTGGCGTAATGGAAGATGCTGCGCTGGTTGGACAGGCGCGAGACGTTGTTGTGCACGATGCCGCTCTGGATCGGCGGCACCCCGGTCAGGATGCATTCATACAGCGGGCGGGACAGCGAGGGCAGTTCACATTCCAGTGTATAGAGGGCTGCGCGTCCTGCGCCGACATAGGCCTGCAAGTGCCCCATGGCGTGCCTCGCGACCTCGAAGTTCAGGCCGTCGAGCACGACAAGGATGACTGGGTGCTTCATGGGGGGCGACGCTCCGCAACGATTGACTTGGCTCAATGCCTCTGGAGGAACGGGGGGTCAAAAATGTGGGAGGGGGCAAGTCGAATC
>NZ_JAFHKI010000088.1 GCF_016937615.1 Pseudomonas lactucae
CCCGCGAGCTGATTACTGCCTATATCGGCGCGCAACCCTTGCCCGGCGATGAACCCGACAGCTTTCCCGACGTGCTGGTCTGTTAGGCTGTCGGTCGGTTTACCCAAGAGTCGTGTTGCCCCATGTGTGGACGTTTATGCCCTGTTTCGCTGGAATCCCGCCTTTGCTGCCTTGCCGGGCTTTCCGGCCGACCAGCAGGCCCAGTGGAACATCTCCCCAAATGATTCGGTGCTGATCCAGCGCGCCGGCGCGGGCCAGCGCACCCTGGCCCGCGCCCGCTGGGGCCTCACGCCGCCCTGGCTCACCGACCTGTCCCGCACCCCGGCCCATGCCCGCGCCGAAACCCTGGCCGAACAACCGATGTTTCGCGAGGCGTTCCGCCAGCGCCGTTGCCTGCTGCCCGCCAATGGGTTCTACGAATGGCGCGGCACCCAGCGCAAGCGCCCGTACTGGCTGACGCCGGGGGAGGGCTCCACCTTGTTTTTTGCCGCGATCTGGGAAGCCTATCCGGTGCAGGAGCAGGTGTGGCTGAGCACCGCGGTGGTGACCCAGGCCGCACAGAGTCAGCGCCGGCCGCTGATTCTGGATGCGGCGGGGCAGGCCGCCTGGCTCGATCCCGAGACGCCGTTGCATGTGTTGCAGGGGCTGTTGGCCAGTGAGCCCGTCGCATTGCGTGAGCGGGTCCTGGCCAACATGGTCAACGATCCCAAGCTCAATGGCCCGGAGTGCCTGACCCCGGCTTAAGCCCGAACACGGTCGGATGTATCTGAAAATTAGCAACTGCACGTCTGGAGTATCTGGCGTCGATACAAATGAGCGCCTACGATACGCGCCATGTTTCAAGGGCGTTTTTTCAGGGAGAGAGTGTTGATGAAAAAAACATTGGCGGTAAGCGTACTGGCTGCGGCAATGCTGCTGGCTGGGTGTCAGTCGGTCAACACCACCAGCGGCGGTGCCGTTGGGGTTGAGCGCAAGCAATACATGTTCAGCATGCTGTCGAGCCAGGAAGTCGACCAGATGTATGCTCAGTCCTACCAGCAGACCCTGGGCGAAGCCAGTGGCAAAGGCGTCCTGGACAAGACCAGCGCCAACGCCAAGCGTGTGCAGGCCATCGCCAAGCGCCTGATCGCGCAGGCGCCGACCTTCCGTGCGGATGCCGCCCAATGGAACTGGGAGGTGAACCTGATCAAGAGCGATGAGATGAACGCCAACTGCGGGCCTGGCGGCAAGATCCTGGTGTACAGCGCGTTGATCGACAATCTCAAGCTTACCGATGATGAACTGGCTGCGGTGATGGGGCATGAAATCGCCCACGCCTTGCGCGAGCACGGTCGTGAAGCGATGTCCAAGGCCTACGGTATCGAAATGGCCAAGCAGGGCGCCGGTGCGTTGTTCGGCCTGGGGCAGGACAGCCTGGCGCTGGCCGACACCGTGGCCAACTACGGCATGACCTTGCCCAACAGCCGCAGCAATGAAAACGAAGCCGACCTGATCGGCCTGGAGCTGTCGGCCCGTGCCGGCTACAACCCGAACGCGGCCATCACGTTGTGGAACAAAATGGCCAAGGCTTCCGACGCGCGCCACCGGAATTCATGAGCACTCACCCGGCGTCCGACAGCCGTATTGCCTCGTTGCAGGCGGCGATTCCGAAGGTGATGCCGCTGTACCAACAGGCCAAAAAATCCTGATATCTAAATCCTGGTGAAGATTCAAATGTGGGAGGGGGCTTGCCCCCGATGACGGAGTGTCAGTCAGCTTATCTATGACTGACATACTGCTATCGGGGGCAAGCCCCCTCCCACATTGGATTGGGTTTGCAGGCTTAGATCCTTAGATCCAGCCACTGCTCTGCATGGCTTTGTAGACAGCCACGATCGCCAGCACAAAGAACGCCGTTGCCGCCAATCGACGAATCAGCGTCAGCGGCAGTTTCTCCGCCGCGAAATTCCCCGCCAGAACCACCGGCACGTTGGCAATCAACATGCCCAGGGTGGTACCGATAATCACCAGCCATAGCTCCGGATATTGCGCGGCCAGCATCACCGTGGCGATCTGGGTCTTGTCACCGATTTCCGCGAGGAAGAACGCAATCAGCGTGGTCAGGAATGGCCCGAACTTGCGTGTGGTGCTGGCTTCGTCGTCATCGAGTTTGTCCGGCACCAGGGTCCACAAGGCCGTGGCACAGAAGCTCGCCGCGAGGATCCAATGCAATACCGCATCCGAGAAGAAACTGCCAAACCAGGCACCCACGGCACCGGCGGCCGCATGGTTGGCCAATGTCGCGGCAACGATACCGGCGATGATCGGCCAGGGCTTGCGGAAGCGAGCTGCGAGAATGAGCGCGAGCAGTTGCGTCTTGTCGCCGATTTCGGCCAAGGCAACTATTGCGGTAGGAACGAGTAATGAATCCAGCATCAGGTAGGTTTCCAGGGGCGGGTCGACACGGCTATGACACGTACAGCCTTCCCGCCCCGGGTAAGGTGTGCGTGTCATAGGTCTTGTCAAACCCCGGTCCGTCTGTGCGGACTCCTGGGTCGCATACGCCATGGTCTGCTGACCAAGTATGTTGACGTATGCCGGACGAGCATTTCGCTCGTGGGAGACTACTCCCCTAGGACGGAGCGGATTCTGCCTAGGCAAAACCCATTCGGCAAGCCCTCTTTTTCAAACGCCCGTCAGGGGCGCTTGGCGCGGTAGATGCGAAAACCATTGCCCTCGGCCTTCACCGCACACACGCCCAGGTGCTCTTCTATCAGTGGCTGGTACTTCAGGAAACTATTCGCAACCAGGCGAAGTTCGCCGCCTTTTGCCAGATGTTTGGCCGCTTTTCGCAGCAGGTTCTCGGTGGCGAAATAATCTGTGTGTACCCCGACATGGAACGGTGGGTTGCTCAAAATCGCATTCAAACCCATCGGCGCAGCGTCGATCCCATCACCGGTCAGCACGTCGGCTTCCAGACCATTGGCGGCCAGGGTCAAGCGGCTGCTGGCGGCGGCAAACGCGTCCACATCGAGCAGGGTCACGCTGTTGTGCGGATAGCGGCGTTTCACCGCAGCCCCCAGCACGCCGGCGCCGCAACCGAAGTCCAGCAAATGGCCGCTGGGCAGTTTGTCCAGATGCGCCAGCAGCAACTCGGTGCCTCGGTCCAGGCGGCCATGGCTGAACACGCCCGGCAGACTCACGACCTTGAGCGGCCCTTCGGCCAAGGGCACCTCGAAGACTTGCGCCAGGCTTTCCAGCGCCACCACTTGCGGGGTGTTGGCCACGGTGACTTGCCACAGCTGGCAATGCCGCGCGTTGTCGAGCTTGCGCGGTTTGCCAAAGGGGATCATCTGTTTGGCGGCGCTTTCGATGCCGCCTTTTTTCTCCCCCACCAGGAACAGCTCGGCGCCGGGCAGGCGCGCGGCCACTGCGTTGAGCAGGTAGTCGGTGAGGTCTTTGGATTTGGGCAGGAAAATCACCGCGCTATCAAACCTGCGCTCCGGCACATTCACGCCAAACTGGCTGCGCTCCGGAAAGCGCGCATCGAGCGCCGCCTGGTCACCGGCGTGCCAGCACCAGCCATGGGCATTGGGCAGGCGTCCCAGCAGATCGTCGGCGGGCAACCCCACCAACAGCAAATTGCCTTGAAAAAGTTCGGCCTGACGAAGCAGTACTTCACTGCGCGGATCCATGGTCTGCTCCTTGAAAAGGGGCGCAGTTTATCAACTGACGACACGCAGCGGGGCACCGTTGAAAAAGCCCCTAGCGTTTTCCGCCAGTTGGCCGACGATGCGCTGCCGTGCTTCACGGCTACCCCAGGCATTGTGCGGCGTAACGATCAGTCGCGGGATATCGCCGGCCAGCAGCGGGTTGCCGTTGACCGGCGGCTCCACGCTCAGCACATCAGTGGCCGCGCCGCCCAGATGACCGCTGCGCAAGGCATCAGCCAGGGCCTGTTCGTTGATCAATCCTCCACGCGCCGTATTGACCACAAACGCGCCCGGCTTGAGCAGTGCCAGTTCACGGGCGCCGATAAAATCGCGGGTGTGTTCGTTGAGCGGGCAGTGCAGGGTGATCGCATCGGCCTGGGCCAGCAACTCATCCAGTGGCACGCGATCTGCGCGGGCAGGGCGCCCTGGGATGGCGCCGAGCAGCACGCGCATGCCAAAAGCTTCGGCCAGGCGTGCCACGGCACTGCCCAGCTCACCGTGGCCCAGCAGGCCGAGGGTCTTGCCTTCCAGTTCGACGATAGGATGGTCCAGCAGGCAGAACTGCTTGGCTTGCTGCCACTTGCCGGCGGCCACGTCCTGTTGGTAGTCCTTCAAGCGCGTCGCCAGGTTCAGCAACAGCATGATCGTATGCTGCGCCACCGACGGCGTGCCGTAGCCCCGGCAGTTGCTCACGGTGATGCCATGGGCGCGGGCAGCATGCAGATCAACGTTATTGGTTCCGGTGGCCGACACCAGGATCAACTTGAGTTCCGGGCAGGCCGCAAGCGTTTCAGCGTTGAGAACGATCTTGTTGCTGATCGCGACGTGAGCACCTTGCAAGCGGTCGATCACGTTCTGCGGCGTGGTCTGTTCGAATAGCCGCAGGTCGCTGAAGCTGCTGCGCAACGCGCTGAGGTCCAGGTCCCCAAGGTCCAGGGAGGGATGATCAAGGAAGACGGCGCGGCGATTGTTCGTCATCAACTGTACCTTTTGCGACAGGATTCGAAGGCGTAATCTGCCGAGCCTATCAGATGAAATAATCCGTTACGTAATTGGAGTGAGCATGTACCTCGCCGAGTTTTTGACCGTAGCCTTGATTCACCTGTTGGCGGTAGCCAGCCCCGGCCCGGATTTCGCCGTGGTGGTGCGTGAAAGCGTGACCCACGGTCGTCGCGCCGGCACCTGGACCGCATTGGGCGTGGGCTCGGCGATCTTCCTGCACGTCGGTTACTCGTTGCTCGGCATCGGCCTGATCGTGTCCCAGTCCATCGTGTTGTTCAACGCGCTGAAATGGGCGGCGGCGGCGTACCTGTTGTACATCGGCTTCAAAGCCTTGCGTGCGCAGCCGGCCAAGCCTGCCGCCGACGGCGAGCTGCACCGTGAAGCCGGCGAGCGCACCCCACGCGGAGCGTTTACCGCGGGCTTTGTGACCAATGGTTTGAACCCCAAGGCGACGTTGTTCTTCCTGTCGTTGTTCACGGTGGTGATCAACCCGCACACGCCGCTGGCGGTGCAGGCCGGTTATGGCGTGTATCTGGCGGTGGCGACCGCGTTGTGGTTTTGCCTAGTGGCGATGCTGTTCAGCCAGCAGCGTGTGCGAGCGGGGTTTGCGCGGATGGGGCACTGGTTTGATCGGACTATGGGCGCGGTGTTGATTGCCATCGGCGTGAAGTTGGCATTCACCAGCATGAAATAATCGCTGCTCGTTCAAGCGGGCACGGTCAAAGTGTGGAAGGGGCTTGCCCCTTCCACATTGGATCTGTATGAGTCCAGGGTAGTGGCGCAAAGCTAGTATTTGCTTGGCCCTGCAAATCATTCCTTCGGCTGATTTAGCTGCACCATAACCTCTCTACAGTGCAGGTCTTCAAGCCAAGACCGTGCAGTCATAAAAGGGATTCGTATGTTGCAGACCCGTGTTATTCCCCCCGCCGAAGGTGCATACCAGTACCCGCTGTTGATCAAGCGCCTGCTGATGTCCGGCGCTCGCTACGAAAAAACCCGGGAAATCGTCTACCGCGACAAACTGCGCTACACCTACCCGACTCTGATCGAACGGGTCGCGCGCCTGGCCAATGTGTTGAGCGAGGCCGGGGTCAAGGCCGGTGATACCGTGGCGGTGATGGACTGGGACAGCCATCGTTACCTGGAATGCATGTTCGCCATCCCGATGATCGGCGCAGTGATCCACACCATCAACGTGCGTCTGTCGCCGGAACAGATTCTGTACACCATGAACCACGCCGAGGACCGCTTCGTGCTGGTCAACAGCGAGTTCGTCGGGCTTTACCAGGCGATTGCCGGGCAGCTTACCACCGTCGACAAGACCCTGCTGCTCACCGACGGTGAGTCAACAACCGCCGAGTTGCCCAACCTGGTGGGCGAGTACGAAACCCTGCTGGCCGCGGCCAGCCCCCGCTACGACTTTCAGGACTTCGACGAGCATTCCGTCGCCACCACCTTCTACACCACCGGCACCACCGGTAACCCCAAGGGCGTGTATTTCACCCATCGCCAACTGGTGCTGCACACCATCGGGGTGGCGACCATCATGGGCAGCATCGACAGCGTGCGGTTGCTGGGCACCAACGATGTGTACATGCCGATCACGCCGATGTTCCATGTGCATGCCTGGGGCCTGCCGTATGTGGCGACCATGCTTGGCTTGAAGCAGGTCTACCCCGGCCGCTACGACCCGGAATACCTGGTGCAGTTGTGGCGCAAGGAGAAGGTTACGTTCTCGCACTGCGTGCCGACCATCCTGCAAATGGTACTCAACGCCAAGGCCGCCCAAGGCGTGGATTTTGGCGGCTGGAAAATCGTCATCGGCGGCAGCGCGCTCAACCGGTCGCTGTACGAAGCGTCCAAGGCGCGAGGTATTCAGCTGACCGCTGCGTACGGCATGTCCGAGACCGGGCCGCTGGTGTCCTGCGCCCACCTCAACGACGAGTTGATGGCCGGCAGCGAGGATGAACGCATCACCTATCGCATCAAGGCCGGCGTGCCGGGGCCGTTGGTCGAAGCGGCGATCGTCGACGGTGAGGGCAACTTCCTGCCCGCCGACGGTGAGTCCCAGGGCGAGTTGGTGCTACGCGCGCCCTGGCTCAGCGAAGGTTATTTCAATGAGCCGCAAAAGGGCGCCGAGCTGTGGGCGGGTGGCTGGATGCACACCGGCGACGTGGCCACGCTGGATGCATTCGGCGTGATCGATATCCGCGACCGCATCAAGGATGTGATCAAGACCGGTGGCGAGTGGATCTCTTCCCTGGCCCTCGAAGACTTGGTCAGCCGTCACCCGGCGGTACGCGAAGTAGCGGTGGTGGGCATTGCCGATCCACAGTGGGGCGAGCGCCCGTTTGCGCTGTTGGTGGTGCATGATGGCCATGTGATAGGGGCCCGCGAACTCAAGGAGCACCTCAAGCCTTTTGTCGAATTGGGCCATTTGAGTAAATGGGCGATTCCGAGCCAGATCGCCGTTGTTACGGAAATTCCCAAGACCAGCGTCGGCAAGCTCGATAAAAAACGTATCCGTGTCGACATCATTGAATGGCAGGCCAACAACAGCACCTTCCTGTCCACCCTCTGACGCCCTTCGCCGTGCCCGTTCGGGCACGGCAATGCTCTATCTTGAGCCTTTACTTGTGATTTGCCGATTTTCAGCCATCCTCTGCGCGTCGGCCTTCGTCGACATGGCGAAAGGACTGTGGCAGACGGGTCGCTGATGCAAATCACACTTTAGAGGGATCAAGCCGTACCCCCTGCTGGCTATAGTCCGCCCATGGGTTTTTCAAGGATGCGTCGCTTCGGGCCATGGAGGTTCAGTTGCCGGACGGCATTGGAATCGTTGTATTCCGGCCGTTACAAGCATCACAGAAAGAACTCACTGCCATAACAATAATGCACATGGAGTAGCGT
This sequence comes from Pseudomonas lactucae, assembly GCF_016937615.1. Classification (GTDB taxonomy): domain Bacteria; phylum Pseudomonadota; class Gammaproteobacteria; order Pseudomonadales; family Pseudomonadaceae; genus Aquipseudomonas; species Aquipseudomonas lactucae. The sequence goes on from NZ_JAFHKI010000088.1 coordinate 7,605, forward strand.
CGATGACCTCAGTAAACCAGTTCTGGCGCCGGGCAAGACTGCCCCTGGCCGTCAGTCTCGCCTCTACGCTCGCCGGGCCCGCATTCGGCGTCAGTTTCAATATCGGTGAAATCGAGGGGAGTTTTGACTCCTCGCTTTCCGTGGGCGCCAGTTGGTCGACAGCCAAGCCCAACCAGGACCTGATCGGTGCCAACAATGGCGGCAATGGTCTGTCCCAGACTTCCGACGACGGCCACTTGAATTTCAAACGCGGTGAAACGTTCTCGAAGATCTTCAAGGGGATTCACGACCTGGAACTGAAGTACGGTGACACCGGCGTGTTTGTGCGTGGCAAGTACTGGTATGACTTCGAACTCAAGGATGAAAGTCGTGAGTTCAAAGACATCAGTGACAACAACCGCAAAGAGGGCGCCAAGTCCTCTGGCGGGCAAATTCTCGATGCCTTCGTCTACCACAACTATGCGATCGCCGATCAGCCGGGCAGCGTGCGGTTTGGTAAGCAGGTAGTGAGCTGGGGCGAAAGTACCTTCATCGGTGGCGGCATCAACTCCATCAACCCGATTGACGTGTCCGCGTTCCGTCGTCCGGGTGCCGAGGTCAAGGAGGGCTTGATTCCGGTCAATATGTTCTATGTGTCGCAGACCTTGACCGATAACCTGTCGGCCGAAGCGTTTTATCAATTGGAATGGGACCAGACGGTTACCGATAACTGCGGGACGTTCTTCTCGCAGCCGGACGTCATCTCTGATGGTTGCGATAACAACCTTCGGGTCTTGAGCAAGCGCTCGCGCATTTCGCCTCTGGCCTATCCAACCCTCAATGCTGTAGGGGTTAATGTGAACGAAGAGGGCGTGCTGGTGCGCCGTGGCCCCGACCGCGATGCGCGTGACAGCGGCCAGTTCGGCGTAGCGATGCACTACAACTTTGAACCGCTGGACACCGAGTTCGGCGCGTACTTCATGAACTATCACAGCCGTGCGCCGATTTTCAGTGCGCAGGGTGCGCCATCGTCGGCCTACACCCGACCTCTGGGCCCCTTGGCGGCATTACGCCCCGTGATCGTGGCAGGCAGCTCTAACTACTTTGTCGAATACCCGGAAGATATCCGCCTCTACGGCTTGAGCTTCTCCACCACGCTGCCTACGGGTACCGCATGGAGTGGTGAGTTGAGCTATCGGCCAAATGCCCCGGTGCAACTGAGTACCACCGACATCCTTTATGCCGGCGTCACGCCGATTCCAGGTTTTGGCAATGCCTCGGTACTCAAAGGCTCGCCGGGTCAGGACCTGCATGGTTACAACCGTAAGGAAGTCACCCAGTTCCAGACCACGTTCACACACTTCTTCGATCAGGTGATGGGCGCCAGCCGTTTGACCACGGTGGGTGAGATCGGGGTGACTCACGTGGGCGGTCTGGAAAGCAAATCCCAGGCACGTTATGGCCGTGACCCGGTGTTTGGTCCAGGCACGTTGCCGGGTGGTTTCTGTAATACGCTCAATAACTCGACCGCCGTCGGTGCCGGCCTGGGTAACGCCAACGGGCTCAATACCAACTGCAACAACGATGGCTTCACCACCGCCACTTCCTGGGGTTACCGCGCCCGTGCAATCTGGGAATACCCGGATGTCTTCTCGGGTGTGAACCTCAAGCCAAACGTGGCGTGGTCCCACGACGTCAAAGGTTACTCCCCGGGTCCTGGCGCCAACTTCGAAGAGGGGCGCAAGGCCGTCAGCCTGGGCGTGGATGCCGAATACCAGAACACCTACACCGCCAGCCTCAACTACACCAACTTCTTCGGTGGAGAATTCAGCACCGTGAATGACCGCGACTTCGTCGCTTTGAGCTTCGGCGCCAACTTCTAAGCACATTTTTTCCAAGTTGCAGGCATTTCAGGAAGACCAGAACATGAAAATAACCAAAAGTCTGTTGCACGTGGGTGTGCTTGGGCTGTCGATCCTGGCGAGCAACGTCATGGCGGCAGTGTCGGCGGATGAAGCCGCCAAGCTGGGCACGACCCTGACGCCGATGGGCGCCGAAATGGCCGGTAACGCAGCCGGCACCATCCCGAAATGGTCGCCAATGGCGACAACGCCGGCGCTGTGGATGCCAGAGGCTTCCTGGCCAACCCTTACGCCAGTGAGCAACCGCAATTCACCATCACCGCGCAGAACGTCGAGCAGTACAAAGACAAGCTGGCGCCGGGGCAGTACGCGATGTTCAAGCGTTACCCGGAAACCTTCAAGATGCCGGTCTACCCGACCCATCGCGGCGCCACCGTGCCGGCCGAGGTGTTTGCCTCCATCAAGAAGAACGCCACCACCACCAACCTGGTGTCCGGCGGCAACGGCCTGGAAAACTTTGAGACCGCCGTGCCGTTTCCGATCCCGAAAAGCGGGGTCGAAGTCATCTGGAACCACATCACCCGTTATCGCGGCGGCAGTGTGACCCGTCTGGTCACCCAGGCCACGCCGCAAACCAACGGTTCCTACAGCCTGGTGTACTTCCGCGACCAGTTCGTGTTCCGCGACAAGATGAAGGATTTCGACCCGAAAAATCCGGGCAACATCCTGTTCTACTTCAAGCAGCAAGTGACCGCGCCGGCACGTCTGGCCGGCGGTGTGCTGCTGGTGCACGAAACCCTGGACCAGGTTAAGGAACCGCGTTCGGCGTGGGTCTACAACGCCGGCCAGCGCCGTGTGCGCCGTGCGCCGCAAGTGTCCTATGACGGTCCGGGTACCGCCGCCGACGGCCTGCGTACCTCCGACAACCTCGACATGTACAACGGTGCGCCGGACCGCTACGACTGGAAACTGGAAGGCAAGAAGGAAATCTACATCGCCTCCAACAGCTACAAGATCGACGATCCGAAGCTCAAGTACGCCGATATCATCAAGGCTGGCCACATCAACCAGGACCTCACGCGTTATGAGCTGCGCCGCGTCTGGCATGTGGTCGCCACCTTGAAGGAAGGCCAGCGTCATATCTATGCCAAGCGTGACTTCTACATCGACGAAGACACCTGGCAAGCCGCGGTGATCGATCACTACGACGGTCGCGGTCAACTGTGGCGCGTCGCCGAAGCCCATGGCGAGAACTACTATGACAAGCAAGTGCCGTGGTACGCGCTGGAAACGCTCTACGACCTGCAGTCCGGCCGCTACCTTGCCCTGGGCATGAAGAACGAAGAGAAGCAGGCCTATGACTTCGGCTTCACCGCCACCACCAGCGACTTCACTCCGGCGGCCCTGCGCCAGGATGGCGTTCGCTAAACGACAGCTGTAACCCAATGTGGGAGGGGGTTTGCCCCCGATACCGGTGTGACAGTCGGCATAGGCATTGACTGAACCACCGGTATCGGTAGCAAGCCCTCTCCCACTTTTTGTTGGTTACGATATTTTTTGTCGCAGTTCTTTTTCAGGCAAATGTTGCAAAGATCTACAAAGCGGCGGCTTTTACCGCTAGTCTGCGGACATCTGCAATGCCGACAACAGCCTTCTACAAGAGCCCGGCGATGACTGATCTGTCCCGAATCCAAGGGCCTGCCAGTGCGGTAATCCCGACCCTGGAAGGTCGCTTCTACAGGCCTCCGCTGCCTGACGGCTACGTGCCGCGTCCGCGGCTGTGCGAACGGCTGCGCGCCGGGCTGGAGGGGCGATTGTTGCTGGTCAGCGCACCGGCGGGGTTCGGCAAGAGTTCGCTGGCGGTGGAGTTCTGCCAGAGCCTGCCGGGCCACTGGCAAAACCTGTGGTTGGGTCTGAGCCCTCGGGACAATGACCCGGGACGTTTTCTCGAGCGCCTGCTCGAAGGCGTGCAGCAGTACTTCCCACGCGTCGGCGCCCAGTCCCTGGGCCTGCTGAAAATGCGTCAGCGTCACCAACCCTTTGCTTTTGAAGAATGGCTCGATGGTCTGCTCGATGAGCTGACCGAGCACCTGTCCATCCAGGCTCCGCTGTTGCTGGTACTGGATGACTATCACCTGGCCCAGGGCCCGGTGCTGGACCGTTGCCTGCAATTTTTCCTCAATCATCTGCCTGACGGGCTGCTGGTACTGGTCACCAGTCGCCAGCGTCCGGACTGGCACCTGGCGCGCTTGCGCCTGTCGCGGCATTTGCTGGAGTTGCACGAGCAGGACCTGCGCCTCACCCATGCCGAATCCCTGGCGCTGCTGGACCGCCACAGCAGCTCCCTGAAGGGCGAGGCCCTCGACAACCTGATCCGTCGCAGTGAAGGCTGGGTCGCCGGCCTGCGCTTCTGGTTGCTGGCGGCTTCCGAGGCCGGTAGTGAAGGCGCCTTGCCGCAAAGCCTGCACGGTGGGGAAGGGCTGATCCGTGACTATCTGCTCGAAGAAGTGATCGACTGTCTGCCATCCGAAGTGCAGGCGTTCCTGTTCGACACCGCCCCCCAGGAGCGCTTTTGCAGCGAGCTGTGCGACGCGGTGCGCGAAGCCCATGACAGCGCCGAAATCCTGCGCTACCTGCAAGCCCATCAAGTCTTTTTGGTGCCGCTGGACGAGCAGGGCCACTGGTACCGCTATCACCATTTATTCTCCGACCTGCTACGTACCCGGCGCGCCAGCAGTAATGTGCTGCCGGCCGCGAGTTTGCACCTGCGCGCCTGCCGCTGGTTCAATGCCCAGGGCTTGATCGATGAGGCGGTGGAGCAGGCACTGCGCGCCGGCCACCTCGACGTGGCGGCGAACCTGGTACAAAACCTCTCCGAAGAACAACTGCTGGCCGAACAGAACGTCGGCATGCTGCTGCGTTGGAAAATGGACCTGCCCGACAGCCTGCTGATCAGCACGCCGCGTCTGATCGTGCTGTACAGCTGGGCGCTTGGGCTGGCTTGCCAGCTGGATGCGGCGCAAGAGTTGTCCGCCTACCTCAGCCGCTTCCTGCCGGCGCCGTCGGCTACCGCACAGAAGTCGATGCTGGCCCAATGGCTCGCGCTGAGCGGCATCATCGCCCGGGGCCGGGGCGACCGAGAGTTGACCTTGCGCTATTGCAGCGAAGCCCTGGAAAGTCTGCCGCAGCGGCGCTACGGCCAGCGCCTGGTTTGCCTCTCGACGCTGTCCAACCTCGCCATCGCCGATGGCGACTTGTGGCGCGCCCGTGGTTTGAACCGCGAGTCCCTGGAACTGGCGCAGCGCGTCGGTAACCCGCTGTTCGAGGCCCTGGCCCATTACGACCGTGCGCGGGTCTTGCAGGCGCGGGGTGAAATCCTGCGGGCCCTGGATGAAGTGCGTCAGGGTCTGCAACGCCTGCACGGCCTGGCGCCGCAGCGGCTGTATGCAGTGCGTGCCCGCCTCTCGCTTTACGAAGGCTATTTGCTGTTGATGCGCAACCAGTCCGACGCCGGTCTTGCCCTCCTGCGTGCCGGCCTGGCCGAGGCGCGCGCCTGCCGCGACATCAGCGTGCTGATCGGCCATTGCGTGATCGCCAGCTTCGAAGGGCGGCGCGGCGACTTTCCCACGGCCTTCGCCGAACTGGCCGAGGCGGAGCGTTTGATGCACATCTGGGATGTGCCGCCGATCTACTACCTGGCGATGATTACCCTGATCAAATGCGAGCTGTGGCTGGCCCAGGGCCGCACCGACCTGGCCGATGCCTGGTTGACGCGGCTGGGGCAGACCTACAATGGCGAGCACGCCGCCGCGGCGCCAGAATTTCACCCGCACCTGCCGCAGCATATCGGACTGCAACAAGCCGCACTCGACGCCGTCCGGCATCAGCCCGAAGCGGCACTCCAACGACTTGAAGAACTGGCGCAACACGCCCATCACAGCGGGCGCCAGATGATCGCGCTGCTGGCGCTGACTCAATTGGCGCAGCTTCTGCTGCTGGGAGGGCAGGAGGCCAAGGCTCGGCCGGTATTGGCGCGAGCCCTTGAGGCTGGCGCGGGAGGGGCGCTGCAACCCTTTCAGCGCCTGCTGGACGGCCACCCGGACTGGATGCGCGAGCAACTGAGTAAAGACCCGCAAGGCCTGCTGAACCAAAGCCTGTTGGCGCTGTTGCCGGCGGGGGAGCAGATCGGGACCTCGACCGTCCACGAAACCCTGAGCGTGCGCGAGCTGGCCGTCCTGCAACTGATCGCCGAAGGCTGTTCCAACCAGGAAATCAGCAACCGTTTGTTTATTTCCCTGCACACGGTCAAGACCCACGCCAGCCATATCAACAGCAAGCTGGGCGTGGAGCGACGTACCCAGGCGGTGGCGCGGGCGCAGGAGTTGAGGTTGATTGGTTAGCGCCTTAAGGACGTGACGAGCCGGCTTTTGTGGTGAGCGAGCTTGCTCGCGCTGGACCGCGAAGCAGTTCGGTCTGCTTTATAGTGCAAGTATTCTGGCGATATTCGCCTGGGAAACCCAATCGACTTGCACAGAGGCCCATTTATGACGACCGCAAAGCCGGCCCTTATCCGCGAAACCTTTCCCGTCGGCCCTTTGCAGTGCAACTGCACCATCATCGGCGATCCCATCACCAAAAAAGCCATTGTTGTCGACCCAGGTGGTAACCATGAACTGATCCTGGCCCGTCTCGACGCCTTGGGCTTGAAGGTAGTCAGCATCATCCATACCCACGCCCATCTGGATCATTTCCTCGCTTCCGGTCAGTTGAAAGAAAAAACCGGCGCCGCCCTGCACCTGCACAAGGACGACCAATTTCTGTGGGACAACCTGGAAATGCAATGCCAGATGTTTCGCGTGCCTTATACGCCGGTACCGTCTCCGGACCGCTGGCTGGAAGATGACGAAGAGTTGGCCTGCGGCTGCGGTGTCGCGTTGCACACACCGGGTCACACACCCGGCTCGATGAGTTTCTGGTTTGCCGATGCCCAGCTGCTGATTGCCGGCGACACATTGTTCCGGCGTGGCGTAGGACGTACGGATCTGTGGGGCGGCGACCAGGCGACCATCGTGCGCTCGATCAAGCAGCGCCTCTACACACTGGACGAGGGCGCCACGGTGGTGACGGGGCATGGGCCCGATACGCGGCTGGGTGATGAAATGCGTGAGAACCCGTTTGTGCGGGCGTGAAGGGCGAGCAGGCAACCTGTTGTAGCAAAAACACAGGTCGCGTTCAGCGTGGGTCTGCTACGGTTTCTACAGCAACGGCAAGCCGGAATGTTTTGTTACAGCTCGGGACGCGCCAACGGAATCTTTGCCGTTTGTCGCGTTCCAAACTCGGCACAGGTCCATTGCCAATTGTCCTCTGCACCACAGAATGCAAAAGTAGGAGCTCACCTTAATGTTCACTCCGCGTCGTCTGCTTGTTGTCGCTACCGCCGTAGCCCTGTTGTCCGGCTGCGCTTCACCTAATCCTTATGACGGCAGCCAGGGACAGGCGAATAATGAATCCAGCGGCATGAGCAAAACCGCCAAGTACGGCGGCCTCGGTGCCCTGGCCGGTGCGTTGGCCGGTGCCGCCATCGACCATAACAACCGTGGCAAGGGCGCGTTGATCGGCGCAGTCGTCGCCGGTGCCGGCGCTGCCGGTTATGGCTACTACGCCGATCAGCAAGAGAAGAAACTGCGTGAAAGCATGGCCAATACCGGTGTGGAAGTGCAGCGCCAGGGTGACCAGATCAAGCTGATCATGCCGGGTAACATCACCTTCGCTACCAATTCGGACGCAATCTCCAGCAGCTTCTACCAGCCGCTGAACAATCTGGCCAACTCCCTCAAGCAGTTCAACCAGAATACGATCCAGATCGTTGGCTACACCGACAGCACCGGCAGTCGCCAATTGAACATGGACCTGTCCCAGCGTCGCGCCCAGAGCGTGGCCAACTACCTGACTTCCCAAGGCGTGAGCCCGACCAACCTGAGCGCCCGTGGTGCCGGCCCGGATAACCCGATTGCCAGCAATGCCGACGTCAACGGTCGTGCGCAGAACCGTCGCGTAGAGGTCAACCTCGGCCCGATCCCAGGCCAGCAGTACGGCCAGCCGTCGGGCCAGCAGCAGGCACCTCAGCAAAACAACCAGTTCCAGGGCAATCCATACCAGCAGTACCAATAAACCCTGGCCACTAAAAAGGGCGCCGTGCAGTCAATGCACGGCGCCCTTTTTTTTGTGGCTGTCGGTTACATCAATCGATGTATTCGAACACCTTCACGATCTTCTGCACGCCGGACACGCCCTGTACCAGGTTGGCGGCGCGAGTGGCTTCGGCCTGGGTCAGCAGGCCCATCAGGTAAACGATGCCGTTATCGGTCACGACCTTGATGCGCGAGCCGGGAATCGCATTGTCGGTCAGCATCTGCGCCTTGATCTTGGTCGTCAGCAAGGCATCGTTGCTGATGGCCAGCAGGGTGATCGGCTCCATGACCTGTAATTCGTTATGGACCTTCTTGACCCGCTGCACGGCCGAGGCGGCTTGTTCGGCCTGGGCCTTGAGGTCGGCGCGTGGTGTCTGGCCAGCCAGCAGCACCACACCGTTGAAGCTGGTCACGACGATGCGCGAAGCACCGTTGCCCAAATCCGTGGCGGCCTTGGCAACGTTGACTTCAACCTTGGTTTCGATCAACGAGTCGTCGATCTTGCTGCCGAAGGTACGGGTGCCCTTGTCGTCCTGAATAGGGGAGTCACGCGTCGCGGTGATTGCCGTGCTGCAGCCGCTGATGGCAAGGCACAGCGTAATGGCCATGAGACTGAGGCGGTTAACGGTCATTCTTCACTCCCGAACAGTTGGCTGTCGATCAGATCGCACAGGCAGTGGATCGTCAGCAGGTGGACTTCCTGAATACGTGCAGTGACATTGGCCGGGACGCGAATCTCCACATCTTCGGGCAGCAGCAGCGAGGCCATGCCGCCGCCGTCGCGTCCGGTCAATGCTACGACAATCATTTCGCGATCATGTGCGGCCTGGATCGCTTGAATAATGTTCGCCGAATTGCCGCTGGTGGAAATCGCCAGCAGCACATCGCCCGGTTGGCCCAAGGCGCGGATCTGTTTGGAGAAAATTTCGTTGTAGCTGTAGTCGTTGGCGATCGAGGTGATCGTCGACGAATCGGTGGTCAAGGCAATGGCCGGCAGGCTCGGGCGTTCACGCTCGAAGCGATTGAGCAGCTCGGAGGAAAAATGCTGGGCGTCGCCGGCCGAACCGCCGTTGCCGCAGGAAAGCATTTTGCCTTCGTTGAGCAAGGCGTTGACCATGACTTGGCTGGCTTGCTCGATGTGCGGTGCAAGTACGTCCATCGCCTGTTGCTTGGTGTCGATGCTGGCCTGGAATAGCTGGCGAATTCGGGATTGCATGTCCATCTGTGTGACCTTAAGTAGCGCGGCTATTTGGCACAGGAATGTGCAGCCCGCAAAGCAAAGAGCAAAAGTGTGTGGTGAAAATGTCCGGCGAATCAGCTGTCGAAGGCATCTTTGAGCCAAGTCAGATCAGCTGTGCCTGACGGGGTGCTGTCCATGGCAACCACATCGAAACGGCAGGGGGAATCGGCCCAGCGAGACTCTTTTTGCAGGAAAAACTGCGCGGCGAGTATCAGCTTCTGACGCTTGCGCCCGTCGATACTGGCGAGCGCGCCACCCCATTGTGCGTGTTTTCTGTAGCGGACTTCGACGAATACTACTGTATCGCCGTCAAGCATGACCAGATCAAGCTCGCCGCGTTTGCACAACCAGTTCTGCGCCAGGAGGCGCAGACCCTGTTGCTGCAAGTGTTGCAGCGCTTGTTGTTCGGCGTCCTTGCCGCTTTGCGCGCTGGACCGCTCGGGCATCAGCGCGGGGTGTCCGGCAGGCGCTGGATCTCGCCACCGACAAACTTCGCCCATGGCATCTGGCGGTCAACACGCTGGTTGGCGCTGATGCCCAGGTTGCCCGAGAGGCCATCAACGCGTGTGTCCGGCAGTGCCTTGAGCTGGCCCAGGCGTGGCGCCAGGCGGTAGGCATCGACGCCCATCGCGTACAGCCGGCCAAGGCTGCCATTGGCTTGAGGCCATTGTGCAGCGACCTGGTTGCGCAGCGGGTCGGTGGTATTGAGCAGCCAAGGGGTTTCGCAGAACATCACGTTGGTCATGTCCAGGTACTGGTTGCGATCACCGCTGGCACTGAAGACATGGGATGTCGCATACACCGGCACATCACCGGCGTACTGGAAGTTCAGGGTCGGCTTGATCTGCTGGGCCAGTTGCGGGGTGACGGCCAGGAAGATGAACTCGATGTCCTGGCGACGCGACGGTTGTGCCGCTACGTCGGTACCGACGGTGCTTTGCAGGCTTTTGGCGCGGCCTTCGCTCTTGCGCAGTTGGAACAGGTCTGCGATCTGCTGGGCCAGGGCCACCGGCTGGTCGACATACTCGACACCCATGACGGTGCCGCCATTGGCTTCCCAATCCTGGCGGAAAGCTTTGTAGACACGCTCACCCCATTCACCACGCGGCACCATGGCAGCGGCGCGGTGCAGGCCGTCGGCGCGGGCTCGGCGTGACACTTCACGGGCTTCGTCCTCGGCGGCCAGACCGAACTGGAACAATTGGGCCGGGCCTTGATCCGTTTCGCTGTAGTTCAGCGCCAGGGTCGTGATCGGCAATTGGGCGCGTGCGCTGAGTTGCTTGACCAGCGGTTTCTCCAGTGGGCCGACCACCAACTGCACGCCGGCGGCCTGGGCCTTGGCGTAGAATTCGTCGATGGAGGTCAGGCGCGAGCTGTCATAGAACTCGATGACCGGCGGCTTTTGCCCGGCTTGTTCGGCCTGGTAGTGGGCGGCCATGAAGCCTTCGCGCAGCGCCTTGCCGACGGAGGCGAGGGGGCCGTCCTGTGGCAGCAACAAGGCGATCTTGTTCAGCGGCTGGCTGGCCAGTTCCTTGAGCTTGGTCAGCGGAGTCGGCAGTTGCACCGCCGCAGGGTGCCCAGGGTTCTGCGCGCGCCAGGTGTCGATGGCCGCTTGTTGCTGCTCCAGCGTGCCGGCGCCCTTGACCGCCTGGGCCAGGGTGATCCAGCCGTCCAGCACAGGGTTGCCACTGGTCTGCAACTGTTCGGCAGGCAAGGCGGCAATCAAGGTCCAGATGGCTTCGTGATTGCTCTTGGCGGCATCACCTGTCAGCAATGGTGCCATGGCGACACGCTCGCGAGCCGCGGCCAGGATCTGGCCATCGGCTTCATAAGCGCGGGCGTGCACGGTGCCGGTCCGGATCTGCTGTTCTGCCGGCAGCTCCTTGAGGCTCTGCAGACTCGGGTGGTTCAAGGCGGTCAACGCCGCCTTCGGCTGGTTACGACCCATGGCCAATTCGGCGGCGAGCGTGCTGGCGAATATCTGCGCGGCAGGCTTGAGGGCATCCAGGGGCACTTGCGCAAGAATCTGCGACGAGCGGCCAGGGTTGTTCTGGCGGTAGGCCATGTCAGCCGCACTCAGGCGCAGCAATGCGGCCTTTTCTGGCGTCTTGGCGGTGGCGGCCTGTTCGAGCAGTTGCTCGATACTGGCATCCGGGGTCCGTGGAAGGTCGCCAAGGCTGGACGAGGGCGAGCTGGCGCAGGCGGCCAGCAAGGCAGCGAGGCAGAGGGCGGAGAGCAGCCGCAGGCAAGCGATCATGTAAGTGTTCCTGATACCGATCAAATTAGCGTGGAAGTGTACCCAAGCACTGGCCCAGGCGCGATGTTACTGGTGTGAAACCGTCGATTTAGGTCGTGCAAATGTTGCTATGGGTGATCAACGGCTGAAAGGGTATCGGCCGTGATGGCATATTTTAAACGCGTCTACGCGCTACAATGTGGCTTTTGCCAATCATCGAGGTGTGCGTTTTGACTGCTCCAGGTCCTTTGAATTCCACTGCAGGCTCGCTTTTTGTCGTGGCGACGCCCATTGGCAACCTGGACGACATCAGTGCCCGAGCGCTGAAAGTGCTGCGCGAGGTCAAATTGATCGCGGCGGAAGACACGCGACACTCCCAACGGTTGATGCAGCATTTTGGTATCAGCACCCCATTAGCGGCATGCCACGAGCATAACGAGCGCGAAGAGGGCAGTCGTTTTATCGTTCGGCTGCTGGCCGGCGACGATGTGGCGCTGATCTCCGACGCGGGGACGCCGCTGATTTCCGATCCCGGCTACCACCTGGTGCGCCAGGCGCGGGCGGCGGGTATCAATGTAGTGCCTGTTCCGGGTGCGTGCGCGCTGATCGCGGCATTGTCGGCGGCGGGGCTGCCCTCCGATCGTTTTATTTTCGAAGGTTTCCTGCCGGCCAAGGCGGTGGGACGGCGTGCCCGTCTGCAGGCGGTAAAGGAAGAGCCGCGCACGCTTATCTTCTATGAAGCCCCGCACCGTATCCTGGAATGCCTGCAGGACATGGAGCTGGTTTTCGGTGGCGAGCGCTTGGCGTTGCTGGCGCGTGAACTGACCAAGACTTTTGAAACGCTCAAAGGCTTGCCGCTTGAAGAGCTGCGTGCGTTTGTCGAGGGTGACAGCAATCAGCAGCGCGGTGAGTGCGTGGTATTGGTGGCGGGCTGGACCGCGCCAGAGGCTGAAGATGCCGTCGGCAGCGAGGCCATGCGCGTGCTGGACCTGCTGCTCAAGGAAATGCCGCTCAAACGCGCGGCCGCCCTGGCTGCGGAGATAACCGGCGTGCGCAAGAACGTGTTGTATCAGGTGGCGCTGGATAAGCAGAAAGCCGAATAGTTCCGGGTTTGAACCGGTATTTCGTCTGAACGTGATAGCAATGGCCCACTTTTAATACTTGTCCTGAGACCGCCGTGCCGTTAACCTGCGCGGCGGAGAGTCGATTGGACAGTCGCTGCCCTCTATGAAAATTAGGGGGGGGAGGAAAGTCCGGGCTCCATAGGGCGAAGTGCCAGGTAATGCCTGGGAGGCGTGAGCCTACGGAAAGTGCCACAGAAAATAACCGCCTAAGCGCTTCGGTGCCGGTAAGGGTGAAAAGGTGCGGTAAGAGCGCACCGCACGACTGGCAACAGTTCGTGGCTAGGTAAACCCCACTTGGAGCAAGACCAAATAGGGTCCCAAGGCGTGGCCCGCGCTGGGACCGGGTAGGTTGCTAAAGATGTCCAGTGATGGCCATCGTAGACGAATGACTGTTCAAGACAGAACCCGGCTTACAGATCGACTCTCCACCTTTTTCTTCTGTCAGGCCTCTGGCAGAAAACCGGTAGTAACGCAAGAATCCCTCCCTGCCAAATCAATGGCAGATGCGTCTTCGTAATACCAAAAAAATCTTACTCTTAATAAATCACTTTAACTTTAAGTCGCAGCTCTTTGAGCTGTCAGCGCTTGCTGAGTCAAAAACCTCGCCGAACTCCGGTTTCTCCTCCTTTTACGCTCCTAAATCTCCGTTCTGTAAGGCTTTTCCTTGAATCCGTGCCTTGACGGTGTGGTGGGCGCATTCCTATAGTGTGCGCAAGTGGCGGAAAGTGGCACAAAGTGGGTTTTTTTGACGTAAAACGCTAAAATTTGGAGAAACGCATCTGTGTTTCGCGGAGCTAACGCTATCAGTCTCGATGCAAAAGGCCGTCTCGCCATGCCGAGCCGGTATCGTGACGAGCTGATTTCGCGAAGTTCCGGACAGTTGATCATCACGATCGATGCCGTTGACCCTTGTTTATGTGTTTACCCCCTCGATGAGTGGGAGTTGATTGAAACCAAGTTGCGCGCCCTGCCTTCATTGCGTGAAGAAAACCGCCGCCTGCAGCGTTTGCTGATCGGTAATGCCGTCGACCTCGAACTCGATGGCAGCGGTCGTTTCCTGGTGCCGCCGCGTCTGCGCGAGTACGCCAAGCTGGATAAGCGCGCAATGCTGGTCGGCCAACTGAACAAGTTCCAATTGTGGGACGAAGATGCCTGGGATGCTGTTTCGGCAGCTGACCTGGCTGCTATTCAACAACCGGGCGCCATGCCTGATGAACTGCGTGATTTGATCCTGTGACTATTGATAGCGGCTTTAACCACATCACCGTACTGCTTGACGAAGCCGTTGAGGCTCTCGCCGTACGCGCGGATGGCTGCTATCTGGACGGTACCTTCGGCAGGGGTGGGCACAGCCGGTTGATACTCAGCCAGCTCGGGCCGGCGGCAAACTTCTCGGGTTTGACAAAGACCCTCAAGCGATTGCCACCGGGCAAGCGCTGGCGGCCGAAGACGGCCGCTTTGTCGTTGTGCAGCGCAGCTTTGCCGAGCTGGGCGCCGAAGTGGCCGAGCGCGGCATGGCAGGCAAGGTGGCCGGGGTTCTGCTCGACCTCGGCGTGTCGTCGCCACAGCTCGATGATCCGGAGCGCGGCTTCAGTTTCATGAACGACGGCCCCCTCGACATGCGCATGGACCCTACCCGTGGGGTCAGCGCCGCACAATTCATCGCCACCGCGCCGGTGGAAGAAATTGCCCGTGTGTTCAAAGAGTACGGTGAAGAGCGCTTTGCCGGGCGCATGGCCCGTGCCGTGGTCGAGCGCCGCGAGCTCCAGCCGTTCGAGCGCACCGCCGACCTGGCCGAAGTGCTCAAGGTTGCCAACCCCGCCTGGGAAAAGGGCAAGAACCCGGCGACCCGCGCGTTCCAGGGCCTGCGCATTCACGTCAACAACGAATTAGGTGATCTGGAAGCCGGCCTTGAGGCTGCGCTGGAGGCCTTGGAAGTGGGCGGTCGTCTGGTGGTGATCAGCTTCCATTCCCTGGAAGACCGGATCGTCAAGCTGTTCATGCGTCGCCTGGTCAAGGGCGAATCCGACAACCTGCCCCGCAACCTGCCGGTACGTTTCGAAGCCTTTGTGCCAAAAATCAAGATCCATGGCAAAGCGCAGTTCGCCTCTGAAGCTGAACTCAAGGCCAACCCACGCTCGCGCAGTGCCGTCATGCGTGTCGCGGAGAAGTTGCGGTGAGCAAGCTGTTCGCCAAGCCCCTCCCGGGCGGCAGCTTCTTCATGTTGCTGCTGTTTATCGGCGTGCTGGTGTCCGCGATCGCGGTGTCCTACAGCGCCCACTGGAATCGCCAGTTGCTTAACACCCTGTACGGGGAGTTGAGCGTGCGTGACAAGGCGCAGGCCGAGTGGGGTCGCTTGATTCTGGAACAAAGCACCTGGACGGCCCATAGCCGTATCGAAGTGCTGGCCACCGAGCAGCTGAAAATGCACATTCCGGGCGCGGCCGAAGTTCGGATGGTGGCGCCATGATGAAACTCGAAGGGGCACTCTACCCTTGGCGCTTCCGCTTGATGCTCGGCTTGCTGGCCTTGATGGTGGGCGCGATCGTCTGGCGCATCTTCGACCTGCAGGTGGTCGACCGTGACTTCCTGATCGGTCAAGGCGATGCGCGCAGCCTGCGTCATATCCAGATTCCTGCGCATCGCGGCCTGATTACCGATCGTAATGGCGAGCCTCTGGCCGTCAGCACACCGGTCACTACCCTGTGGGCAAACGCCAAGGAATTGCAGGTGGCCAAGGATCGCTGGCCGGCGCTCGCCGCAGCCCTGGGGCAAGACCCTAAAGCCTTGGCCGAACGTCTTGAAGCCCAGGCCAATAAAGAATTCATTTACCTGGTTCGTGGCCTCACCCCCGAACAAGGCCAGCAGGTGCTCGACCTTAAAGTCCCCGGTGTCTATGGCATCGAGGAATTTCGTCGTTTCTACCCGGCCGGCGAGACCACGGCGCATATGGTGGGCTTTACCGACATCGACGATCACGGTCGCGAAGGTGTGGAGCTGGCCTACGATGAATGGCTGGCCGGCGTTCCCGGCAAACGACAAGTCATCAAGGATCGGCGCGGCAGACTGATCAAGGATGTCCAGGTCACCAAAAACGCCAAGGCCGGCAAGCCCTTGGCGTTGTCGATTGACCTGCGCCTGCAGTACCTGGCCAACCGCGAGCTGCGCAACGCGATCATCGAGAACGGCGCCAAGGCCGGCAGCCTGGTGATCATGGACGTCAAGACCGGCGAGATTCTCGCCATGGTCAACCAGCCGACCTATAACCCGAACAACCGTCGCAACCTGCAACCGGCGATGATGCGCAACCGCGCCATGATCGACGTGTTCGAGCCGGGTTCGACCATGAAAGCCATCTCCATGAGTGCCGCTCTCGAAACCGGACGCTGGAAACCCAGCGACAAGGTCGAGGTGTATCCAGGCACCTTACAGTTGGGCAAATACACCATTCGAGACGTGTCGCGCACCGAAGGTCCGGTACTGGATCTGACAGGTATCCTGATCAACTCCAGTAACGTGGGCATGAGCAAGGTCGCCTTCGATATCGGCGGCGAGACCATCTACCACCTGGCGCAGAAAATCGGCCTGGGCCAACCCACCGGCCTGGATTTCCCAGGTGAGCGCGTCGGCAACCTGCCGAACTACCGCGACTGGAAAAAAGCCGAGACCGCCACGCTTTCCTACGGTTACGGCCTGTCGGTGACCGCGATCCAACTGGCGCACGCCTTCTCGGTATTGGCCAACAATGGCCGCATGGTGCCGTTGAGCCTGATCCACGTCGACGAAGCGCCGAAAGCCACCCAGGTGATTCCGGAAAACGTCGCCAAGACCATGCAAGGCATGCTGCAACAAGTGATCGAAGCACCGCGCGGTGTGTTCCGCGCCCAGGTGCCGGCGTATCACGTGGCAGGCAAGTCCGGTACCGCGCGTAAAACCTCGGTGGGCACCAAGGGTTATGCCGAAAACTCATACCGTTCGCTGTTCGCCGGCTTCGGCCCGATGAGCGACCCGCGCTATGCCATCGTCGTGGTGATCGACGAACCGAGCAAGGCCGGTTACTTCGGCGGCCTGGTATCGGCGCCGGTGTTCAGCAAAGTGATGTCCGGCACCCTGCGCCTGATGAACATCACGCCGGACAACCTGCCGCCGACCCAACAAGCGAACGCCGGGCCACCGGCCGCTGTTGTCAAAGCCAATGGAGGGCGCGGCTGATGTCTCTTAGCCTGAACAAGATTTTTGCCCATGCCGGCCGCGATCTGCTGATTCGCGAGCTGACCCTGGACAGCCGTAATGTGCGCGCCGGTGACCTGTTCCTGGCCGTGCCGGGCGGTAAGTTCGATGGCCGTGCGCACATCGCCGATGCCTTGCAGCGTGGCGCGGCGGCCGTGGCTTATGAAGTGGACGGCGCCACCGTGCTGCCGATCACCGACGTGCCGCTGATTCCGGTCAAGGGGCTGGCCAAGCAACTGTCCGATATCGCCGGGCGCTTCTATGGCGAACCGAGCCGCCACCTCAACCTGGTGGGCGTGACGGGCACCAACGGCAAGACCAGCGTGACCCAATTGGTCGCCCAGGCCCTCGATCTGCTGGGCCAGCATTGCGGCATCGTCGGCACCCTGGGCACCGGTTTCTACGGCGCGCTGCAAAGCGGCCTGCACACCACGCCGAACCCGATTGCCGTGCAAGCGACCCTGGCTGACCTGAAGAAGGCCGGTGCCAAGGCGGTTGCCATGGAAGTGTCGTCCCACGGTCTGGACCAGGGCCGCGTCACCGCACTGGCATTTGACGTGGCAGTGATGACCAACCTGTCCCGCGATCACCTGGATTACCACGGCACCATGGAGGCGTATGCCGCCGCCAAGGCCAAGCTTTTTGCCTGGAATGACCTCAAGTGCCGGGTGGTGAACCTGGACGATGAGTTCGGTCGCCACCTGGCCGCCCAAGACAGCGAGTCGCGCCTGATCAGCTACAGCCTGCAGGATTCCAGCGCGTACCTGTATTGCCGCGAAGCCCAGTTCAACGACGAAGGCGTGCGCGCCACCCTGGTGACGCCACAAGGCGAGCACCACCTGCGCAGCACCTTGCTCGGTCGTTTCAACCTGAGCAACGTGCTCGCCGCCATCGGCGCCTTGCTTGGCCTGGACTACGCCCTCGACGAAATTCTCAAGGTATTGCCCAAGCTCGAAGGCCCGGCCGGCCGCATGCAACGCCTGGGCGGCGGTGAGCAGCCGCTGGTGGTGGTCGATTATGCCCACACCCCGGATGCCCTGGAAAAAGTCCTCGAAGCCCTGCGCCCTCACGCCAAAGGCAAGCTGCTGTGCCTGTTCGGTTGCGGCGGTGATCGCGATCGCGGCAAGCGCCCGTTGATGGCCGAGATCGTCGAGCGCCTGGCCGATGGCGTGCTGGTCACCGATGACAACCCGCGTACTGAAGACCCGGGCCAGATTTTCGACGATATCCGCGCAGGCTTCAAAGACGCGTCCAAGGCCGCCTTTGTTGCCGGTCGCGGTGCCGCCATTGCCCAATTGATCGCCAGCGCCAGTGCTGACGACGTGGTGGTGTTGGCCGGTAAAGGTCACGAGGACTACCAGGAAATCAACGGCGAGCGTCACGCCTTTTCCGATCTGGTCGAGGCCGATCATGCCCTGACCGCCTGGGAGGTTGCCCATGCTTAAGGCCATGACGTTCAGCGAACTGTCCCAGGCCCTGTCGGCCCGCGTCCTGTCGAGCGATTGCCGCTTCGACGGCGTGAGTATCGACAGCCGCGCGATCAAGCCGGGGCAATTGTTTGTCGCCTTGACCGGGCCGCGCTTCGACGGCCACGACTACCTTAATGATGTCGCCGCCAAAGGCGCCGTCGGCGCATTGGTGCAGTGTGAAGTACCTGAGTCGACCTTGCCGCAGTTGCTGGTCGCCGATACCCGCCTGGCCCTGGGCCAACTGGGTGCGCTGAACCGCGCCGCGTTCGATAAGCCGGTTGCAGCCGTCACCGGCTCCAGCGGCAAGACCACAGTCAAGGAACTGCTCGCCGGTGTACTGCGTACCCGTGGTCCGGTGCTGGCGACCCGTGGCAACCTGAACAACGATTTCGGCGCGCCGCTGACCCTGCTCGAACTGGCCCCGGAACACACGGCGGCCGTGATCGAGCTGGGGGCGTCGCGTATCGGTGAAATCGCCTATACCGTGGCGTTGACCAAGCCTCACGTGGCGATTATCAACAACGCCGGTACCGCCCACGTGGGTGAGTTCGGCGGCCCGGAAAAGATCGTCGAAGCCAAGGGCGAAATCCTTGAAGGCCTCGATGCTTCGGGTACTGCGGTATTGAATCTCGACGACAAGGCCTTCGAGACCTGGCGTGCCCGCGCCGCCGGTCGCAAGATCCTGACGTTTGCCGTGCTGAACGCTGCCGCCGATTTCCATGCATCCGACATCACTGTCGATGCCCGTGGCTGTCCGTCGTTCACCCTGCACACCCCGCAGGGTAGCGAGCCGGTGCAACTGAACCTGCTCGGCAACCATAACGTTGCCAACGCCCTGGCCGCCGCCGCCGCCGCCCACGCCCTGGGCGTGTCGCTGTTCGGTATCGCCACTGGCCTGGGGGCGGTGCAGCCGGTCAAGGGCCGCACCGTCGCGCAGTTGGCGACCAACGGCATGCGCGTGATCGATGACACCTACAACGCCAACCCGTCCTCTATCAATGCCGCCGTCGATCTGCTTAAAGGCTTCGACGGCCGCAAGGTGCTGGTCCTGGGCGATATCGGCGAGTTGGGCGAATGGGCGGAGCAAGGCCACCGCGAAGTCGGCGCGTATGCCGCCGGTAAAGTCGACGCGCTCTACGCCGTCGGCCCGAACATGGCCTACGCCGTGAATGCCTTTGGCCCCGGTGCGCAGCACTTCGCCACCCAGGCCGAGCTGATCCAGGCGCTGACGGCGGCCGAACACGATAAACACACAACCATTTTGATCAAGGGATCGCGCAGCGCGGTGATGGAAAACGTCGTCGTAGCCTTGTGTGGCTCAAGTACGGAGAAACATTAATGCTGCTGCTGCTGGCTGAGTATCTGCAACAGTTCCACAAAGGCTTTGCGGTCTTTCAGTACCTGACCCTGCGCGGGATCCTGGGTGTACTGACCGCGCTGTCGCTGTCGCTGTTTTTAGGGCCGTGGATGATCCGCACCCTGCAGAACCTGCAAATTGGTCAATCGGTTCGTAATGACGGCCCGCAGTCGCACCTGTCCAAGTCCGGTACCCCGACCATGGGCGGCGCGCTGATCCTGTCGTCCATCGGCATCAGCACCTTGCTGTGGGCCGATCTGCATAACCGTTACGTGTGGGTGGTCCTGCTGGTGACGCTGTTGTTCGGCGCCATCGGTTGGGTCGATGACTACCGCAAGGTGATCGAGAAGAACTCCAAGGGGTTGCCGAGTCGCTGGAAGTATTTCTGGCAGTCCGTGTTCGGCCTTGCCGCCGCGATTTTCCTCTACACCACGGCGCCAAGCGCGGTGGAAACCACCTTGATCATCCCGATGCTCAAGGACGCCAGTATTCCACTGGGTATTGGCTTCGTGGTGCTGACCTATTTCGTGATCGTCGGCTCCAGCAACGCGGTGAACCTGACCGACGGCCTCGACGGCCTGGCGATCATGCCGACGGTGATGGTGGGCGGTGCGCTCGGTATCTTCTGCTACCTGTCGGGTAACGTGAAATTCGCCGAATACCTGCTGATTCCTTACGTGCCGGGCGCGGGCGAGCTGATCGTGTTCTGCGGCGCGCTGATCGGTGCCGGCCTGGGATTCCTGTGGTTCAACACCTACCCGGCACAAGTCTTCATGGGTGACGTCGGCGCGCTGGCGCTGGGCGCGGCCCTGGGCACCATCGCGGTGATCGTTCGTCAGGAAATCGTGTTGTTCATCATGGGCGGTGTGTTCGTGATGGAAACCCTGTCGGTGGTCATCCAGGTGGCGTCCTTCAAGTTGACCGGGCGCCGCGTGTTCCGCATGGCGCCGATCCACCACCACTTTGAACTCAAGGGCTGGCCCGAGCCACGCGTGATTGTCCGTTTCTGGATCATCACCGTGATTCTGGTCCTGGTCGGCCTTGCCACCCTGAAACTGAGGTAGAAACGAGTGTCCCTGATCGCTTCAGACCACTTCCGCATCGTTGTCGGCCTCGGCAAGAGCGGCATGTCCCTGGTTCGCTTCCTGGCGAACGGGGCACGTCGTTTGCCGTGGCCGATACGCGGGAAAATCCACCGGAGCTGGTCACGCTGCGCCGTGACTACCCGCACGTGGAAGTGCGTTGTGGCGAGTTGGATGTCGAGTTTCTATGCCGCGCCGATGAGCTTTACGTGAGCCCTGGCCTGGCCCTGGCGACACCGGCCCTGCAAGCCGCTGCGGCGCGTGGCGTGAAGCTGTCGGGCGATATCGACCTGTTTGCGCGTCACGCGAAGGCGCCGATCGTGGCCATCAGCGGTTCCAACGCAAAAAGCACCGTGACCACCCTGGTTGGCGAGATGGCCGTGGCGGCCGGCAAACGCGTGGCCGTGGGCGGCAACCTCGGCACGCCAGCACTGGACCTGCTCAGCAATGAGGTCGAGCTGTACGTGATGGAGCTGTCGAGCTTCCAGCTGGAAACCACCCACGACCTGGGCGCTGAAGTGGCCACCGTGTTGAACGTCAGTGAAGACCACATGGACCGCTACAGCGGCCTGCCTGCGTATCACCTGGCCAAGCACCGGATCTTCCGCGGCGCCAAGCAGTTTGTGGTCAACCGCCAGGATGCCCTGAGCCGTCCGCTGATCGGCGAGGGCATGCCCTGCTGGACCTTCGGCCTGGGCAAACCTGACTTCAAGGCCTTCGGCATCCGCGAAGAAAACGGCGAGAAATACCTGGCCTTCGAATTCCAGAACCTGATGCCGGTGCGCGAGCTGAAAATTCGTGGCGCCCATAACCAGTCCAACGCCCTGGCCGCGTTGGCGTTGGGGCATGCGGTCGGCTTGCCGTTCGACGCCATGCTGTCGAGCCTGCGCACCTTCGGCGGCCTTGAACACCGTTGCCAATGGGTGCGCGACCTGGACGGCGTCAGCTATTACAACGACTCCAAGGCCACCAACGTCGGCGCGGCATTGGCCGCTATCGAAGGCCTGGGCGCCGATATCGACGGCAAGCTGGTGCTGATCGCCGGTGGCGATGGCAAGGGGGCCGACTTTAAAGACCTTAAAGCGCCCGTTGCCGCGCATTGCCGCGCCGTGGTGTTGATGGGCCGCGATGCTGATTTGATCGCCGCTGCCCTGGGTGATGCCGTGCCGCAAGTGCGCGCCACGTCCCTGGACGACGCGATCGCCCAGTGCAAAGCCCTTGCCCAGCCGGGCGATGCGGTGCTGCTGTCGCCGGCGTGCGCCAGTTTCGACATGTTCAAGAACTACGAAGAGCGCGGCCAGCTGTTCGCCCGCGCCGTGGAGGCCTTGGCATGAGTATCGACTTCAGAAACATCATCAAGCCGTACCCGTCGCCGATCATCACCGGGCGCGGTATCGACCTCGACTTCCCGATGCTCGCCGGTTGCCTCGCGTTGCTGGGCCTGGGCCTGGTGATGATCACCTCGGCGTCCTCAGAAGTGGCCGCCGTGCAGTCGGGCAACACCCTGTACATGATGATCCGTCACCTGGTGTACCTGATCATCGGCCTGGGCACATGCATCGTTACCATGATGATCCCCATCGCCACCTGGCAACGCCTGGGTTGGCTGATGCTGATCGGTGCGTTCGGCTTGCTGGTCATGGTGATCCTGCCGGGCATCGGCCGCGAAGTGAACGGCTCCATGCGCTGGATCGGCTTCGGTGCGTTCAACGTGCAACCGTCGGAAATCGCCAAGGTATTCGTGGTGATTTACCTGGCCGGTTACCTGGTCCGTCGCCAGAAAGAAGTGCGCGAAAGCTGGATGGGCTTCTTCAAACCGTTCATCGTGCTGCTGCCCATGGCCGGCCTGTTGCTGATGGAACCCGACTTCGGCGCCACCGTGGTCATGATGGGCGCTGCGGCGGCGATGTTGTTTCTCGGCGGCGTCGGCTTGTTCCGGTTCACCTTGATGGTGGTGCTGGCGGTGGCCGCGGTGACTGTTCTGGTGCAGGCGCAACCCTACCGGATGGCGCGTCTTATCACCTTTACCGACCCTTGGTCCGATCAGTTCGGGTCAGGCTATCAACTGACCCAGGCCTTGATTGCCTTCGGTCGCGGCGAGTGGCTGGGCGTGGGCCTGGGCAACAGCGTGCAGAAGCAGTTCTACCTGCCCGAAGCGCACACCGACTTCGTGTTCTCGGTGCTTGCCGAAGAACTGGGCGTGGTGGGTTCGCTGTGCACCGTGGCCCTGTTCGTATTCGTTTGCGTGCGCGGCATGTACATCGGCTTGTGGGCCGAGAAGGCCAAGCAATATTTCGCCGCGTATGTGGCCTATGGCTTGTCGTTCCTGTGGATCGGCCAGTTCCTGATCAACATCGGCGTGAACGTCGGGCTGCTGCCGACCAAAGGCCTGACATTGCCGTTCCTCAGCTACGGCGGCAGTTCGTTGGTGATTTGCTGCGCCTGTCTGGGCTTGTTGCTGCGCATCGAGTGGGAGAGTCGAACCCACCTGGGCAGCGAAGAGATGGAGTTCAGCGAAAGCGACTTCGCCGAGGAGCCGACCCATGGGCGCTAATGTGCTGATCATGGCCGGCGGCACCGGGGGGCATGTGTTCCCGGCCCTGGCCTGTGCCCGTGAGTTCCAGAACCGTGGTTACACCGTGCACTGGTTGGGAACGCCGCGTGGCATTGAAAACGAATTGGTGCCGGCCGCCGGTTTGCCGCTGCATCTGATCAACGTCACCGGTCTGCGCGGCAAGGGCAAATTGTCCCTGCTCAAGGCGCCGTTCGTGTTGCTCAAGGCCGTATGGCAGGCGCGCAAGGTCATCCGTGACGTGAAGCCGGTGTGCGTACTCGGTTTTGGTGGTTATGTGACCGGCCCCGGTGGCGTCGCCGCCAGGCTCGCCGGTGTGCCGGTGATCGTGCACGAACAGAACGCCGTCGCCGGTACCGCCAACCGTTTGCTGGTGCCCTTGGCCGCGCGGGTGTGTGAAGCGTTCCCGAACACCTTCGGTGCATCGAGCAAACGTCGCACCACCGGCAACCCGGTGCGCACCGAACTGTTCATGGATATCGCGCGTCAGGCCCTGGCCGGGCGCAAGGCGCATCTGCTGATCCTGGGCGGAAGCCTGGGCGCGGAGCCGTTGAACAAGTTGCTGCCGGAAGCGGTGGCGCAACTTCCTCAGGAAGTGCGCCCGGAAATCTTCCACCAGGCCGGCAAGAACCACGATGAAGTCACCGCCACGCGTTACCGCGACGCCGGTGTCGAGGCGAACGTACAGCCTTTCATCAAAGACATGGCCCAAGCCTATGGCTGGGCCGACCTGGTGGTCTGTCGCGCTGGTGCGCTGACCGTCAGTGAACTGGCCGCCGCCGGTCTGCCGTCGTTGCTGGTGCCTTTGCCCCATGCGATCGACGATCACCAGACCCGCAACGCCGAATATTTGGCCGGGGAGGGCGCTGCCTTCCTGCTGCCGCAAAGAACGACTGGCGCCGCCGATTTGGCCGCACGCCTGACCGAGGTTTTGATGCAACCCGAACGACTCAACCGCATGGCGAGCACCGCAAGCCGCCTGGCCAAACCTGACGCAACCCGCACCGTGGTCGATATCTGCCTGGAGGTGGCCCATGGTTGAGAATCAGAAAGCCATGCCACAACCGGAAATGCGCCGTATCCGTCGCATCCACTTCGTCGGGATCGGCGGCGTGGGCATGTGCGGTATTGCCGAAGTACTGCTGAACCTGGGCTACCAGGTCTCCGGTTCGGACTTGAAGGATTCGCCGGTCACCGAGCGCTTGAAGTCCTTTGGCGCACAGATTTTCATCGGCCACCGCGCCGAGAACGCCGCCGAGGCCGACGTGCTGGTGGTGTCCAGCGCCGTGAACACCTCCAACCCTGAAGTGGCCACCGCTCTTGAGCGCCGTATTCCCGTGGTACCGCGCGCCGAAATGCTGGCCGAGCTGATGCGCTATCGCCACGGCATTGCCGTCGCCGGTACTCACGGCAAAACCACCACTACCAGCCTGATCGCCTCGGTGTTCGCCGCCGGTGGCCTGGACCCGACTTTCGTGATCGGTGGCCGCCTGAATGCAGCCGGTACCAATGCCCAACTGGGCACCAGCCGCTACCTGATCGCCGAAGCCGACGAAAGCGATGCGAGCTTCCTGCACCTGCAACCGCTGGTAGCCGTGGTCACCAACATCGACGCCGACCACATGGCGACCTACGACGGCGACTTCAACAAGTTGAAGAAAACCTTCGTCGAGTTCCTGCACAACCTGCCGTTCTATGGGTTGGCCGTGGTGTGCCTGGACGACCCGGTGGTGCGCGAGATCCTGCCGCAGGTCAAACGCCCGACCGTGACCTACGGCTTCAGCGAGGACGCTGACGTGCGTGCGATCAATGTGCGCCAGGAAGGCATGCAAACCTATTTCACCGTGCTGCGTCCCGATCGCGAGCCGCTGGATGTGTCGGTGAACATGCCGGGCAACCACAACGTATTGAACTCCCTGGCAACCATCTGCATCGCCACCGACGAAGGCGTCAGCGATGAAGCCATCGTCGAAGGCCTGTCGCGCTTTGCCGGTGTCGGCCGTCGCTTCCAGGTCTACGGCCAACTGCCGGTAGACGGCGGTGACGTGATGCTGGTGGACGACTACGGTCACCACCCGACCGAGGTCGCCGCCGTAATCAAGGCCGTGCGTGGCGGCTGGCCGGAGCGCCGTCTGGTGATGGTGTACCAGCCACATCGCTACAGCCGCACCCGCGACTTGTACGACGATTTCGTCAATGTACTGGCCGATGCCAACGTACTGCTGCTGATGGAAGTCTACCCCGCCGGTGAAGAACCGATCCCGGGCGCCGACAGCCGCAAGTTGTGCAACAGCATCCGTCAGCGTGGTCAGTTGGACCCGATCTACATCGAGCGCGGTGTCGACCTGGCGCCAATCGTCAAGCCGCTGCTGCGTGCCGGGGACATTCTGCTGTGTCAGGGCGCCGGTGATATAGGCGGCCTTGCCCCCAAATTGCTGGCGAGCCCGCTGTTTGCGGTCAAGAAGGGGGCGTCGAAATGACCACTGACTACGCCTCTCTGTTTTCTACGATTGCGCCTGCCGAATTCGGCCGCGTGGCCGTGTTGTTCGGCGGCAAGAGCGCCGAGCGCGAAGTGTCGCTCAAGTCCGGCAATGCCGTGCTCGCGGCGCTGCAAAGCGCCGGCGTGAATGCGTTCGGTATCGACGTGGGCGATGACTTCCTGGCGCGCTTGCAGGCCGAGAAGATCGACCGCGCCTTCATCATTCTTCACGGCCGTGGCGGTGAAGACGGCAGCATGCAGGGCCTGCTGGAGTGCGCCGGCATCCCTTACACCGGCAGCGGCATCCTTGCCTCGGCATTGGCGATGGACAAGTTGCGCACCAAGCAGGTGTGGCACAGCCTGGGGATTCCCACCCCGCGTCACAGCGTGCTGTGCAGCGAAGACGATTGTATTTCTGCGGCCAAGGAACTGGGCCTGCCTTTGATCGTCAAACCAGCCCATGAAGGCTCCAGTATCGGCATGGCCAAAGTGAACTCGGCCGCCGAATTGATCGACGCATGGAAAGCGGCAAGTACCTACGATTCGCAAGTGTTGGTGGAACAGTGGATCCAGGGTCCCGAGTACACCATCGCCACCCTGCGTGGCCAGGTATTGCCGCCCATCGCATTGGGCACGCCCCACACTTTTTACGATTACGACGCCAAGTATGTGGCCTCCGATACCCAGTACCGGATCCCATGTGGCCTTGACGCAACCAAGGAACAGGAATTGATGGACCTCACGGCGAAAGCCTGTGAGGCGCTGGGTATCGCCGGTTGGGCACGGGCAGACGTGATGCAGGATGACCAGGGGAATTTCTGGTTCCTGGAAGTCAACACCGCACCGGGCATGACCGACCACAGC
The DNA here is from genome assembly GCF_016937615.1 of Pseudomonas lactucae. Classification (GTDB taxonomy): domain Bacteria; phylum Pseudomonadota; class Gammaproteobacteria; order Pseudomonadales; family Pseudomonadaceae; genus Aquipseudomonas; species Aquipseudomonas lactucae. The sequence goes on from NZ_JAFHKI010000088.1 coordinate 34,290, forward strand.
CTGGTCCCGATGGCCGCTCGCGCCGCCGGTCTGGATTTCCAGCAACTGGTGCTGGCGATCCTGGCGGCAAGCGTCGCCGGTGAAGAAAGGAAACGAGGCTAAGACATGAAAGGCGCATCGCTTCGTCATCAGCCCCCCCAAGCACCGAGCCGCAAGCCGGTGCCACGGGGTGCCAGCCGAATGGTGGCTAAAGAGCCGATGTCGGCGCGCCTGCCGAAAGCCAACTTTGGTTTCCTCAAGGCGCTGTTCTGGCCGGTGTTGCTGGTGGTGTTGGGCTTCGGCACGTATGAAGGCGCGCAGCGTCTGTTGCCGTACGCCGACCGGCCGATCACCAAGATCAGCGTGCAGGGCGACTTGAGCTACATCAGCCAGCAGGCGGTACAGCAGCGCATCGGCCCGTACCTGGCCGCGAGCTTCTTTACCATCGACCTGGCCGGTATGCGCTCGGAGCTGGAACAGATGCCGTGGATCGCCCATGCCGAAGTGCGCCGCGTATGGCCCGACCAGGTGACGATCCGCCTGGAAGAACAACTGCCCGTGGCCCGTTGGGGCGATGAAGCGCTGTTGAACAACCAGGGCCAGGCGTTCACCCCGCGTGAACTGGCCAACTACGAGCACCTGCCGCAGCTGTTCGGGCCGCAGCGGGCGCAACAGCAAGTGATGCAGCAGTACCAGGCCTTGAGTCAGATGCTGCGGCCACTGGGCTTCTCCATTGCACGCCTGGAACTGCGTGAACGGGGCAGCTGGTTTTTGACGACCGGGGCAGGCAGTTCCGGCCCGGGTATCCAGTTGTTGCTGGGACGCGACCGCTTGGTGGAAAAGATGCGCCGCTTCATCGCCATCTATGACAAGACCTTGAAAGAACAGATTACGAACATTGCGAGCGTCGACCTGCGTTACGCCAACGGCCTTGCCGTCGGCTGGCGTGAACCGGCTGCGCCCACGGCAGCGCAGCCCGCTGTCGCGAAGAATTAAGAAGAGGCAGGACCCATGGCAAACGTGCAAAGCGGCAAAATGATCGTCGGTCTCGATATCGGCACCTCCAAGGTGGTGGCGCTGGTCGGCGAGGTCGGGGAAGACGGCACGATCGAAATCGTCGGTATTGGCACGCATCCGTCCCGGGGCCTGAAGAAGGGCGTGGTGGTGAACATCGAGTCCACCGTGCAATCGATCCAGCGCGCCATCGAAGAAGCGCAGCTGATGGCCGGTTGCCGGATCCACTCGGCGTTCGTCGGCGTGGCGGGCAACCATATCCGCAGCCTGAACTCCCACGGCATCGTGGCGATCCGCGACCGTGAAGTCAGCTCGGCCGACCTTGAGCGCGTCCTCGATGCTGCCCAGGCCGTGGCGATTCCGGCTGACCAACGCGTGCTGCACACCCTGCCGCAGGACTACGTGATCGATAACCAGGAAGGTGTTCGCGAGCCGCTGGGCATGTCGGGCGTGCGCCTGGAAGCCAAGGTCCACGTGGTGACCTGCGCCGTCAACGCCGCACAGAACATTGAAAAATGCGTGCGCCGCTGCGGCCTGGAAATCGACGACATCATTCTGGAGCAGCTTGCTTCCGCGTATTCGGTACTGACCGACGACGAAAAAGAACTGGGCGTGTGCCTGGTCGACATCGGCGGCGGCACCACCGACATCGCGATCTTCACCGAGGGTGCGATCCGTCACACCGCCGTGATCCCGATTGCAGGCGACCAGGTGACCAACGACATCGCCATGGCGTTGCGCACACCGACCCAGTACGCCGAAGAAATCAAGATCCGCTACGCCTGCGCCCTGGCCAAGTTGGCCGGTGCCGGTGAAACCATCAAAGTGCCGAGCGTGGGCGACCGTCCACCGCGCGAACTGTCGCGCCAGGCCCTGGCCGAAGTGGTCGAGCCGCGCTACGACGAGCTGTTCACCCTGATCCAGGCTGAACTGCGTCGCAGCGGTTACGAAGATTTGATCCCGGCCGGCATCGTGCTGACCGGTGGCACCTCGAAGATGGAAGGCGCGGTCGAACTGGCCGAGGAAATCTTCCACATGCCGGTGCGCCTGGGCGTGCCTCATGGCGTCAAGGGGTTGGGCGATGTGGTGCGCAACCCGATTTATTCCACCGGCGTGGGCTTGCTGTTGTACGGCCTGCAAAAGCAGACCGACGGCATTTCCCTGTCGAGCCCGAGCCACCGTGACAGCTACCGCAGCGACGATGAAGCCAAAGCGCCATTGTTCGAGCGGTTGCAGGCTTGGGTAAAAGGCAATTTCTAAAGATTTACCGCGACACCGCAACACCGAAAGAAGCAGTAGGCGAAAAAACTAGAGAAAACGAAAGGAGAGGGAACATGTTCGAACTCGTAGACAACATCCCCGCCAGCCCGGTCATCAAAGTGATCGGTGTCGGCGGTGGCGGCGGCAACGCTGTCAACCATATGGTCAAGAGCAACATTGAAGGCGTTGAATTCATCTGCGCCAACACTGATGCCCAGGCGCTGAAAAGCATCGGCGCACGAACCATCCTGCAATTGGGCACCGCGGTGACCAAGGGCCTCGGCGCCGGCGCCAATCCGGAAGTCGGCCGTCAAGCCGCCCTGGAAGACCGCGAGCGTATTGCCGAAGTGCTGCAGGGCACCAACATGGTGTTCATCACCACCGGCATGGGCGGCGGTACCGGTACCGGTGCTGCGCCGATCATTGCCGAAGTGGCCAAGGAAATGGGCATCCTGACGGTCGCGGTCGTGACCCGTCCGTTCCCGTTCGAAGGCCGCAAGCGCATGCAGATCGCCGACGAAGGTATCCGTCTGCTGTCTGAAAGCGTCGACTCGTTGATCACCATCCCCAACGAGAAACTGCTGACCATCCTGGGCAAGGATGCGAGCCTGCTGTCCGCATTCGCCAAGGCTGACGATGTACTGGCCGGTGCCGTTCGCGGTATCTCCGACATCATCAAGCGTCCGGGCATGATCAACGTCGACTTTGCCGACGTACGTACCGTGATGAGCGAAATGGGCATGGCGATGATGGGCACCGGCTGCGCCAGCGGTCCGAACCGTGCACGCGAAGCCACCGAAGCGGCCATCCGCAACCCGTTGCTCGAAGACGTGAACCTGCAAGGCGCGCGCGGCATCCTGGTGAATATCACCGCAGGTCCCGACCTGTCCCTGGGTGAGTACTCCGACGTGGGTAGCATCATCGAAGCCTTCGCTTCCGAGCACGCCATGGTCAAAGTCGGTACCGTGATCGATCCGGACATGCGCGACGAGCTGCACGTGACCGTGGTTGCCACCGGCCTGGGCGCAAAAATCGAGAAGCCTGTGAAGGTCATCGACAACACGCTGCATAACAGCCAAGCCAGCCACGCGAGCCAAGCGGCTGCCGCTCCAGCGCCTTCGCGCCAGGAACTGCCGTCGGTCAACTACCGTGACCTGGACCGTCCGACCGTGATGCGCAATCAGGCTCAGGCCGGTGCTGCGGCGTCCCGTAGCCCGAATCCGCAAGACGATCTGGACTACCTGGACATCCCGGCATTCCTGCGTCGTCAGGCCGATTGATGGAATGTATCAGGGCTATGAAGGTGATTGGTGTTCAGCAAAGGTCTGGTCTGCTATTATCGCCAGCCTTTGTTGATACCAGTTCGCAATTTGCGCTGAAGCGGTCCAAGCCATGATTAAACAACGCACCCTGAAGAATATTATTCGTGCCACAGGTGTAGGTCTGCACTCCGGGGAAAAGGTCTACCTGACCCTCAAGCCTGCACCTGTCGACACCGGCATCGTGTTTGTGCGTGCCGACCTTGACCCTGTGGTGCAGATTCCTGCTCGCGCGGAAAACGTTGGCGAAACCACTATGTCGACCACATTGGTCAACGGTGACGTCAAGGTGGACACGGTGGAGCACTTGCTCTCGGCCATGGCGGTTTGGGCATCGATAACGCCTACGTCGAGCTCTCCGCGTCCGAAGTCCCTATCATGGATGGCAGCGCTGGACCCTTCGTATTCCTGATTCAATCTGCCGGCCTGGAAGAACAGGACGCAGCCAAGAAGTTCATTCGCATTCTGCGGGAAGTGACAGTAGAAGACGGCGACAAGCGCGCCACCTTCGTCCCGTTCGAAGGTTTTAAAGTGAGCTTTGAGATCGATTTCGATCACCCGGTATTCCGTGACCGCACCCAAAGTGCAAGCGTGGATTTTTCCAGCACTTCGTTCGTAAAAGAAGTCAGCCGCGCCCGTACCTTTGGTTTCATGAGTGACATCGAGTACCTGCGCAAGCACAACCTCGCACTCGGCGGCAGCGTTGAAAACGCCATTGTGGTCGACGCGGATGGTGTACTGAACGAAGACGGCCTTCGCTATGAAGACGAATTCGTGAAGCACAAGATCCTCGATGCAATCGGTGACCTCTACCTGCTGGGCAATAGCCTGATAGGCGAGTTCAAAGGCTTCAAGTCGGGCCACGCCCTTAACAACCAGCTGTTGCGCAAGTTGATTGAGCAAACAGACGCTTGGGAAGTCGTGACCTTCGAAGATGCCAGCACCGCACCGATCTCTTACATGCGTCCCGTTGCGGCGGTGTAAGTCACAACTCTCTTTCTTTAGTTTTTAAAGGCTGCCTTCGGGTGGCCTTTTTTTATCCGCAAAGTCGTGCTTATCGTGAACGATTACGCCCCTTTCGCGGCGCATCTGCTACGGCTGGATGGCATTCACTATCCGGTTACGCCCTGCACGCTTGGCCTCATACAGCGCCTGGTCCGCGCTCAACAGCAATGCTTCCAGCGACAGGCGGCTGCGTTTGTGCCACGTGCTCAAGCCAATGCTGACGGTGATCGGCCGTTCATCCCCGGCTACCCGTGGCAGACGCTCGACGCTGCTGCGGATATGTTCGGCGATGAGCAGGGCACCCTTGGTATCGGTATGCGGCAGCACCACCGCGAACTCTTCCCCGCCGTACCGCGCCGCCAGGTCGGCGGGGCGGCGGATGTTGCTGCCGATCACCTGGGCGACGGTGCGCAATGCCTCGTCACCGCCTTGATGACCATGGCGATCGTTGAACGCCTTGAAGTGGTCCACATCTATCATCAGCAGCGTCAGCGGCTCCGTCGAGCGTTGGGCACGGTCCCATTCCAGACGCAGGCGCTCGTCGAGGATGCGTCGGTTGGCCAGGCCGGTCAGGGCGTCGGTGGCTGCCAGTTCCGACAGCACCCGTTCGGCGCGAAAGCGGCGCCGCAGTTCGCGACGTAACATCCAGGTGAGCCATAGCAGGCCGATACACAGGATGCCGGTAGCGCCGCTGGTCAGCATCGCCGCACGTCTCCAGGGGGCGAAGACATCGTCGCTGGACAACGCCACCACCACAATCAGCGGCAGCTCTCCGACGTTGGTGAAGGTATACAAGCGTTCCTTGCCGCTGATGGCGGAGATGGCCTGAAAGCTGCCGATCCCTTCACGCAGGATGCGCTTGAAGTTCGGTCGCTCGCTCAAATCCTTGTCGATCATGTCGCGTTCGAGCAGCGGCTGTTGGGCGAGCAGGATGCCCCGGTTGTTGAGCAGGTTGACGCTGCTGCTGTTGCCGATTGTCAGGGTGCTGAACAGCTGGTCGAAATACGCCAGGCGCATGGTCGCCACCGCCACGCCGACGAACTCGCCGTTGGGGCCTGAGACGCGTCGGCTGAATGCCATGCGCCATATCTGGTCGCACTCGCAGTGGACTTTAAATGGCCGACTGATAAACAAGCCCGACTCGGGATCGCTGACATGCGCCTGAAAATAGTCACGGTCGGCAAAGTTGCGCGGCGTGGGCTTGAGAGTCGATGAGTCGGCGATGACATTGCCACCGGCGTCCAGCATCAGCACTTCGCCTTTGAATGGCGCAGCGGTGGATAAGTCGAACTGCACCAGATGCTGGATAGTCGGTGTGACCTGGGACAGGTCTTCGCGTTGTCTGGCCGCGATCAGCCCTTTGAGGGCCAGGTCGTACAGCTCAACGTTGCGCAGCACGTCGGCATTGATCAACTGGGCGATGTTGCCGGTCGAGCGCGTGGCCGCCTGCAGGGTGCTGGCGTGTTCGCGAATCAATAATGCCGCGACAATGATCACGATCAGGACAACGGTCAGGCCACTGCCGAACATCAGTAGCAGCTCGGGGTGTGCAGAAGGGGTATGACGACGGCGTTGACTCATCAGGCGGACTTCAGCGGTGTGAATGCTGGCAGTTTAGTTCTACCCGCTGAAATTTAAATAGTGGGTTAAAAAGAAAGATCAGTGCCTTGGAACACCTCAAACGGATAGTGGATGATAGCGATTCGCAACAGCCTGAACTTCGGCTTCATACTTGACCGAAGTGATTACAAAGGCAGGGTGATGCCAAAGGTATTGCCCCGGCTGTCACTGCGTACGAACACATCGCCACCATGCATCAACGCCACTGCCTTGACGATCGCCAGCCCCAACCCATGATTGGCCCCGCTGTTGCTGCGCGACGCATCCACCCGATAGAAACGCTCAAACAGCCGTGGCAGATGCTCGCTGGCAATCGCCTCGCCAGGGTTGGTTACGTCGATCGCCACCTGGTGTTCCAGCACCTGAATGTTGACTTCGATCACCTGCCCCGGCGCCGTGTGCTGCACGGCATTGCTCAGCAGGTTGATCAGCGCGCGGCGCAGGTGGGCTTTTTCGATCTGCACCTGGGCATCGCCGTGGACCTGCACCTGGACCTGAGCGTCTTCCAGGATAAAGTCCAGGTAGTCGAGGGTGGTCGCGACTTCATCAGCCAGCGAGCTTTCGCTCAACTTGGTGGCCTTGCTGCCCTGGTCGGCGCTGGCGAGGAACAACATGTCGTTGATGATCGAGCGCAGGCGTTCCAGCTCTTCCAGGTTGGATTCCAGCACCTCCAGATAGTGTTCGGCGGACCGCCCACGGGTCAGGGCCACTTGGGTCTGGCCGATCAGGTTGGTCAGCGGCGAGCGTAGCTCATGGGCGACGTCGGCATTGAAGGATTCAAGACGCGAATAGGCCTGCTCAACGCGGTCGAGAGTGGCATTGAACGAGTTGACGAATTGCTTGAGCTCCGGCGGCAGCGGCGACAGTTGCAGGCGCCTGGAGAGTTTGGGCGGGGCAAGTTTTTGCGCTTCCTCGGAGAGCTTTTCCAGCGGCTTGAGGCCCAGGCGCGAGACCCAGAAACCCAGCAGTGCCGCCAACACCACGCCAACCAACGCCAGGCTGACCAGCGCCATCAGCAGATGGTGCTGGGTCGCCCGGAAATTTTCGGTGTCGATGGCAATCATGAAACGCAGCGGCGGGCGTTGCTCCTTGGCCGGAAACTGGCTCACCAGCACCTTGAACGGGTCAGCGTGGCCGGGCAGGCGCAAGTCGCGTTTACCCGTGGGGCCCTGGGCAAAGGCACGGATCTGCGCGTCCGGCTCACCGTATTCGTAGTTCGGGTCGCTGCTGACTACCCAGAAGCGGATGCGTTTGTCTTCCTCGCCCAACAGCTTGAGCTTGGCCTTGATCTTTACCCAATGGTCCGGTGTACCAAAGCGATTCACCGAAGACTCCAGCACACTGTAGCGCGCGTCCAATTCCGCCCCCGGCAACAGGCCCAGGCCGCGGTCTACCTGCTGATAGAGTACGCCGCCGATCAACACAAAGATCAGCAGCGCCACCAGGGTGAACATGCCGCTCAGGCGCAGGGCGATGGAATTAGCCGACACTACGGTTCTCCAGCACATAGCCCATGCCACGAATGGTGTGCAGCAGTTTGTGTTCGAACGGGCCGTCCAGCTTGGCGCGCAGGCGTTTGATCGCCACCTCGACCACATTGGCGTCGCTGTCGAAATTGATGTCCCAGACCATCTCCGCAATCGCCGTCTTCGACAGGATTTCACCCTGGCGCCGCGCCAATACGCTGAGCAGCGAGAATTCCTTGGCCGTCAGGTCCAGGCGCACCCCGTTGCGGCTGGCCTTGCGGCTGATCAGGTCGATCCACAGGTCGGCCACCGTGACTTGCACCGGCTCATGCCCGCCGCTGCGGCGCGTGAGGGCTTGCAGGCGCGCCACCAGTTCCAGGAACGAAAACGGCTTGCCCAGGTAATCGTCGGCGCCTTCGCGCAGGCCGCGGATGCGGTCTTCCACACGTTCGCGAGCGGTGAGCATGATCACCGGCGTCTGCTTGCGCGCGCGCAAGGCGCGCAGCACGCCAAAGCCGTCGAGGCCGGGCAGCATCACATCCAGCACGATCACCGCATAATCGTTTTCCAGCGCCAGGTGCAGCCCCTCGACGCCTTCGCGTGCCACGTCGACGGTGTAGCCCTGTTCCGTCAGGCCGCGATGCAGGTAGTCCGCGGTTTTCTCTTCATCTTCAACAATCAGGATGCGCATGACACCGCCTCAATCTGTGGTCGCCAACGCAGGCGTGGGTGTGGGCCGGTGGAAAAAACGCTCGAGGTACAAGTATATGACCGGCGTGGTGAACAACGTCAGTGCCTGGCTCACCAGCAAGCCGCCGACCACCGCAATACCCAGCGGCTGGCGCAGCTCCGCGCCAGGGCCACTGCCGAGCATCAGCGGCACGGCGCCGAGCAGGGCGGCGAGGGTGGTCATGATGATCGGCCGGAACCGTGTCACGCAGGCTTCGTAGATCGCTTCTTCCGGCGCCAATCCGCGAACACGTTGTGCCTCCAGAGCAAAGTCGATCATCAGGATGCCGTTCTTCTTGACGATGCCGATCAGCAGCACCAGGCCGATCAGCGCCATGATCGAAAAATCCTGGCCCATCAGCCACAGCATGATCAGTGCGCCCAAACCCGCCGAGGGCAAGGTGGAAATGATCGTCAACGGGTGCACGAAGCTCTCGTACAGCACCCCCAGGATGATGTAAACCGCCACCAACGCCGCGAGGATCAGCCACGGCTGGCTGGACAGCGAGCTCTGGAACGCCTGGGCCGCGCCCTGGAAATTGCCGATAAGGGTGGACGGCATGCCGATGTCGTTCTTGGCCTGGTTGAGCATGACCACCGCATCGCCCAACGCCACGCCGGGGGCGAGGTTGAACGACAGGTTGGCGGCCGGGAACATGCCATCGTGGCTGATGGACAACGGCCCCACGGTGGGCGGGTCGACCTTGGCCAGGGCCGACAGCGGCACCATCTCGTTGGTGAGCGGTGAGCGCAGGTAGAAGTAGTTCAGGCTCTCGACCTTGCCGCGCTGTTGAGTGTCCAGTTCCAGCACCACTTGGTACTGGTTGATCTCGGTCTGGAACTCGTTGATCTGGCGTTGGCCGAAGGCATCGTACAGGGCCTGGTCGACATCGGTGGCGGTCAGGCCGAAGCGCGCGGCGGCCTGCCGGTCGATGCTGATGTGGGTGATGCTGCCACCCAGTTGCAGGTCGTTGGACAGGTCGCGAAACGCCGGGTTGGCGCGCAGTTTTTCGGTGAGGCGCTGGGTCCAGGTATTGAGCGTCGGCCGTCGTTGCTCTTGAGTACGTACTGGTACTGCGCACGGCTGGGGCCGGAGCTGAGGTTGATGTCCTGGCCCGCGCGCAGATACAGCACGATGCCGGGCACCTTCGCCAGTTTCGGGCGAATGCGGTCGATAAACTGGCTGGCGGACACATCGCGATCACCGCGGTCTTTCAAGGCGATCCAGAAGCGGCCGTTGGCGATGGTCTGGTTGCTGCCGGTCACCCCCACCGAATGGGAAAACGCCTGCACCGCCGGGTCGTCCTTGATGATCTCGGCCAGGGCCTTGTGCTTGGCGACCATGTCCGGGTACGACACGTCAGCCGCCGCTTCGCTGGTGCCGAGCACGAAGCCGGTGTCTTGCACCGGAAAGAACCCCTTGGGAATAAACACGTAGCCGACCACGGCCAGGGCCAACGTCACGATGAAGATGACGGCCATGCTGCGTTGATGGGCCAGCGCACGGCGCAGGTTGCGTGCGTAACCGGCCAGCAGGCGTTCACTGAAGCCGGGTTTGTCGTGGGCGCGATGGCTCGGCGCACGCATGAACAGCGCGGCCAGTGTCGGCGCCAGGGTCAGGGACACCACTACCGAAATCAGGATGGTCGAGGTCGCCGTCAGCGCAAATTCCTTGAACAAGCGCCCGACCACGCCGCCCATAAACAGCAGCGGGATAAACGCCGCCACCAGCGAGAAGCTGATCGAGACCACGGTAAAACCAATCTCGCCGGCGCCCTTGATCGCCGCTTCGCGTTTGTCGAGCCCCGCCTCCAGATGCCGGTGGATGTTCTCCACCACCACGATGGCGTCGTCCACCACAAAGCCGACGGCGATCACGATCGCGACCAGGGTCAGGTTGTTCAGGCTGAAACCCATCACGTACATCAGTGCAAAACTGGCTACCAGCGACACGCCGAGCACGCTGGACACAATCAGCGTCGCCGACAGCTGGCGCAGGAACAGCGCCATCACCGCCACCACCAGCAAAATCGCGATCAGCAAGGTGACTTCCACTTCATGCAATGAGGCACGGATCGTCTTGGTGCGGTCGGTCAATACGCTGACCTGCACCGAGGCCGGCAGCATGGCTTGCAAGCGTGGGAGCTCAGCTTGAATACGGTCGACCGTTTCGACGATGTTGGCGCCGGGCTGGCGCGAAATCACCAGGTTGACCCCCGGCGTGTCGCCGGACCAGGCCTGTACGTAGGCATTTTCCGAGCCGTTGATGACTTTGGCGATGTCGCGCAGTTGAACCGGCGCGCCATCTTTGTAGGACACGATCAGTTGCGCGTAATCCTGCGCTTTAAACAGCTGGTCGTTGGTCGACAGGGTCGACACGCTGTTCTCACCATAGATCGCACCCTTGGCCAGGTTGAGGCTCGATTGCTGGATGCTCAGGCGCAGATCGGCGAGGGTCAGGCCGATGGCGGCGAGTTTGTCGGCGGAGGCTTGCACGCGGATGGCCGGACGCTGCTGACCGGTGATGTTGATCTGGCCTACGCCGTCGATCTGGCTGATCTGTCGGGCCAGCAGTGTTTCCACGTAGTCGCTCAGCTCGGTGCTGGGCATGCTGTCGGAACTGACGCTGAGGATCAGCACCGGGCTGTCCGCCGGGTTGACCTTCTTCCAGGTCGGTAGGCTCGGCATGTCGCTGGGCAGTTTGCCGGACGCCGTATTGATTGCCGCCTGTACTTCCTGGGCGGCGGTGTCGATGCTCTTGTTGAGGGTGAATTGCAGGGTCAACTGGCTGGAGCCCAAGGCGCTGCTGGAGGTCATTTGGGTCATGCCGGGGATAGCGCTGAATTGCACCTCCAAGGGCGTTGCCACCGAGGACGCCATGGTGTCGGGGCTGGCGCCGGGCAGCGTGGCGGTGACCTGTATGGTGGGAAATTCCGCTTCCGGCAGTGGCGCGATGGCCAGGCGCGGGAAGGCGATCATCCCGAGCAGTACCAGGGCAAAGGTCAGCAACAGGGTGGCGACCGGGTGATCGACGCACCAGGCCGACGGCGAGCGGCTCACGGCTGCACCTTGGCATCGACGGTCTGGATCACCTGCGGCGGTTCCTTGAGCACCTGCACCTGCGCACCGGCCTTGAGCCGCGACTGACCATCGCTGACCAGTACATCCCCGGCCTGCACGCCCTTGATGATGTTCACGTCGCTGTCCTGATAGGTCACCTGCACCGGTACCACCTCGACCTTGTCAGCGTTGACCCGGTATACAAAGTGCGAATCCAGGCCGCGTTGTACCACCGTCGGCGGCACCACCAAGGCGTTCTTGTCGAAGGCGGTCTGGATCTTGATGGTCACCAGTTGCCCCGGCCACAGGCGTTGCGCAGCATTGTTGAACTCGGCCTTGGCGCGCAGGGTGCCGGTGGTGGAGCTGATCTGGTTGTCGATCAGGCTCAAGTGGCCTTCGCCCAGCAGGTCGCCGGTCTGGCCGTCGGTGTCGGCGCCCAGGTACGCGTCGACACTGGCCCGTGTGGGCGCGGCGATCAGGCCTTGCAGGGTCGGCAGCATCTGTTGCGGCAGCGAGAATTCGACGGCGATCGGGTCGATCTGGGTCACGGAGAACAAACCCTGGGCATCGCTGGTGCGCAGGAAGTTTCCTTCGTCCACGTTGCGAATACCGACGCGGCCACTGACCGGTGAGCGAATTTGCGTGTAGGACAGTTGCACCTTGGCCGCATCGATAGCGGCCTGGTTGCCCTGGGCGGTGGCCTTGAGCTGGTTGACCAAGGCTTGTTGTTGGTCGTAGGTCTGCTTGGACACGCCGTCGTCGACGCTCAATTGCTTGTAGCGCTTGAGGTTGACCAGCGCCACTTGCAATTGCGCCTGGCTCTCGCCCAATTGCGCCTTGGCCTGGTCAAGGCTGGCGCGAATCGAACGGTCATCGATGCTGGCCAGCAGGTCGCCGGCCTTGACCAATTGGCCTTCCTTGACCAGTACCTGGGTGAGGATGCCGTCGACCTGCGGACGAATCACCACACTGTGCAGCGACAACACCGTGCCGATGCCGCTGACAAAGCGTGGAATGTCCTGCTGCGCCACGCTCACCACGCGCACCGGGATCGCGACGGGCGCCGCCAGCCTGGCCTTGGGCGGTCGGGTCAGCGCCCAGGCAGCAACCGCTAGCACCACGAGGACACCCACGATCAGGACGGTTTTGCGTTGAATAGGCATAGGTCGGCGCCGCAGGCGCAGTTGCAGGTTTTAAGCTGCAAGCTGCAAGTTGGAGGAGGATAGAAGCTTTATAGCGCTGTGATTCGGTCAGGAGCGTGACGCCAAACTGACAGAGCGGACAGCTAGCGCTCTTAACTTGCCGCTTGAAGCTTACCGCTTGGCGCCCCGGCCTCGCTATACTCGCGCTTTCACACAAATAGCTGCACCGGAGCCCCTATGACTTCCCCGACACACCCCTCTGTTGAAGCGACCGACATCGTCGATCCGGCCAGCCCTGATGGCGTTGAAAAAGCCGAAATCCCAGCGTTCAAGTTTCCGTTCAAGCCGGGTGAGTTGGCCAGCGCCAAGGGGGCGGGGCAGCCTTGGTACAAAAACGGCGCGAAGAACGGCCACACCCAGTCGCCGGGCATGCCGCCACCCGGCACACGTCGTTCGATGGGTAAACGCTGAGATTAATAGGGCGAAGTCTGTATCGACTGTTGCCTACAGCATCTGCTGAATCTTCTTATTGTATGCGTACGACCGTTTCTTGAAAGCTTGCTGCGTTGCTGCTCTGTCCTGCTGATTGCCGGGTAGGGCGTGGTGAAGCTTGTCTCTGCGGAAAAGGACGTTTCCTATGGCCCTGATACACATCGGTGTAGCGCTTGCCCTCTTGCTTTCGGTTGGCACTGTTGCGGCGGATGAACACCCCCAGGGTGAAATCCGTTTCGGCGTCGCGGCGCTTTTCCCGCCCTTCCAGAGCCGCAACCCGCAAGGGCAGTTGGTTGGCTTGAACATCGAGTTGGGTCACGCCCTGTGTGCGCAACTGAATTGGCGTTGCACCTGGGTCGACCAGGTGCAGGTCGAAGATTTTCGCGCCCTTGAAGCCCACAGGTTCGACGCGATCATGGGCATGGCGCCCACGTCCGAACGGCGACGCTGGGCAAGCTTCACCGATAACCTCTACCCCTTCACCACGCGCCTGGTGGCTCGCCGCCGATCCGGCCTGTTGCCCAGCGCAAAGTCGCTCAAGGGCAAGCGGGTCGGTGTTTTGCTGGGCAGCAATCGCGAAGCCTTTGCCCACTCGAAGTGGGCGCCCAGGGGCGTCATCGTCAAGAGCTTCTGGCTCAATGACGATCTGGTCCGCAGTCTGGTCGCCGGCGAGATCGATGCAACCTTGCAGGGCACCGTGGAAATTCGACAAGCCCTGCTCGACACCGAGGCCGGCCAGGATTTCGATTTTGTAGGCGAGCCCGTCACGGCGGCGCTGTTGGGCGATGGTGTGGCGATCGCGGTGCGCAAGTCGGATACGGCGCTGCGTACCGCACTCAATAGTGCCCTGGAACAGTTGATGCAGAACGGTGAGTACCAGCGGATCATCCAGCCTTACCGGCTGGACGTCGCGCCCGAGACGTAATCGACTCAGGCAGCCCTGAGCGGGATAAACGCATAGTTGGCCGGCACCTCGGTGGCAATCTGCGCCCCGGCGTCCAGCAACTGTTCGGCGATGTCCATGCCCGATACATGAAACACCCACTCGCTGGCCATGGACGGCCGCTCAACCGCCAGCTCAATGGCCTGGGTGAACGCGCCCATGTCCGGCAGGTACGCGGTAAACCCGTCACCCTTGAGTGCCGTGGTGCGAATACCCAGCAAGGCGCACACCGCTTCTTTGGTCTGCACGTCATCCCGGTCGGCCTGGCGCGAGCGGCGGATCAGCTCCGTCAGTTCCAGGTCCACCAACTCGCCACCCACGATCAGCGCCGGGCCCTGTTCCCAGGACTCGGCTGGGCAGTCCTTGGCGGCGGGGTTCAAGGGAATATGCGGATTGATCTCCATCGGGTAGATCCGGCACACCAGCGGGCGGCGCTCATAGATGCGGCACAGGTTGTCTTCGTCAAGATTCCGGCAGCGACCGGCGTTGTACGCGGCAAAGGTGATCGCCACGAAGGCCTCGGCGCTGCCACTGGGCACCACCACCGAACGGCGTTCGGCGTGCTCGCGCTGTTGCACCGGCAGGCCCAGGCCATTGCCCAGGAACCCCTCCACCAGCACGATGACATTACCGCCGTCCGCCGCCCACATACGGGCTTCGTCGAGGGTCAGGGGCACATGGTGGTCGCTGCAGCATTTGCCGCAACCGACGCAGGAAAAGTGAGTTTTCATTGGCAGATCTGTCACCAGGCTAGGTCAGAGGGCATGCAGCATGGGTGACGGGTTTTCACCTCTTTGCACCCTTGCTCCTCTGTTGGAAGCAAGTTATGCGCCAGCGTCCGTCAGTCCTCGGCGACGACATCGCGCAGCACAAACACCATGCCTGCGCTTTCGTACAGATGCCGGGCGCGCAGGTTGCTTTCCAGCACCTTGAGATCCACATAGGGTTCGCCGCGCTGCTTGAACACCTGGAAGCACTGCAGCAACAAGGCTCGGCCCAACCCCTGGCCCTGGGCACAGGGGTGCACGGACAGGTTCTTGATAAACGCGCTGGTCCAGCACTGCGCCACGCCAAGGATGCCCTCGTCGTTGCTGGCCACCAGGCATAGCCTGGGGTCGAACTCGGCATCGGTCGTGAACTGTCGCTGCCAGGTTTGCAGGCTGGGCACCCGGCCGCCACCCTGCTCCTGGGTCATGCGCAACACGGCATGAATCGCTGGGGCGAGGTCGTCGCGATACTGATCCAGCTGGGTATTGGCCGGCCACTGCGGCGCAGGCAGGCTGCCGGTCAGGTGACGGCGCAGCAGCTGGTAATACTCGGCCAACCCTTACCGCCTTTGTTGCGCGACGCTTTGGGCGGCGATCACCAGGCACTTGGTCAATTCCGGCGAGGAGAATTTGGTCAGCACCGAGTTGGCCCCGGCCAGGCGCGCTTTTTCGCTGTTCATCGCGCTGTCCAGGGAGGTGTGCAGCAGCACATAGAGATGTTGGAAGTCCGGGGTTTCACGCAAGGTGCGGGTGAGGGCGTAACCGTCCATCTCGGACATCTCGATGTCCGACACCACCACGTTGATTTCCTCGGCCGTGCCTTGCAACTCCAGCAGCACATCAATGGCTTCCTTGGCACTGCGCGCGGTATGGCACGTCAGGCCGAGGTTGCGCAGGGTGTGCACCGATTGCTGCAGGGCGACCTGGCTGTCGTCTACCACCAGAATCCGCGCGTGGCCCAAGACTTCCGCTTCTTCCATGGTCAGGTCGGTCGGCGCCACTTCAACCGGTGCCGGGGCGATGCCATGGATGACCTTTTCGATATCCAGCACCTGCACCAGCCCGCCCTCGACCTGGGTCACCCCGGTGATAAACGCGCGGTTGCCGCCGGAACCGTAGGGCGGTGGGCGGATATCGGTGGTCAGGCAGTGCACGATCTTGCTCACCGCCTGCACATGCAGGCCCTGTTTGGAACGGCTCACGTCGGTGACGATCAGGCAACCGCCATCCGGGTCTTCCAGGGGCATTTCCCCCAGGGCGCGACTCAGGTCGATTACCGCCAACGAGTTACCGCGCAAGGTGGCGATACCTTTGACGTGGGGGTGCGACTCCGGCAGCTTGGTCAGCGGCGGGCAGGGGATGATTTCGCTGACTTTCAGCAGGTTGATGGCCATCAGCTTGCCGCTGCGCAAGGTAAAGAGCAGAAGCGAGAGTGAGTCTGCGCGGGCTTTAGTGGTGGGCATAAGAACCTTCTGTGGATCAGGGATGACGATCTTCTATGGAAGGTTATCGACTTGGGAGAGCCAGGCTTTAACCGGATTTTGTGTCGGACTTGGCCAGCCCCTCCCACATTGAGTGTGTGTCAGCCCTTCCACACCTGCGGGTTCACCAGGTCCTGCGGGCGTTGGCCCAGCAGGGCGCTGCGCAGGTTGTCCAGGGCGCGGTTGGCCATGGCTTCACGGGTTTCGTGGGTCGCCGAGCCGATATGCGGCAGGGTCACGGCATTGCTCAGTTGGAACAGTGGCGACTCGGCCAATGGCTCCTGCTCATACACATCCAGCCCGGCGCCACGAATGGTCTGGTTTTGCAGGGCCTGGATCAGCGCCGGTTCGTCTATCACCGGGCCGCGGGAGATGTTGATCAGGATCGCGCTGGACTTCATCAGCGCCAACTCACGGGTGCTGATCAGGTGGCGGGTCTTGTCACTCAAAGGTACCACCAGGCAGACGAAATCCGCCTCGGCCAGCAACTGCTCCAGGCTGTGAAACTGCGCGCCCAGTTCCTGCTCAAGCTCGACCTTGCGGCTGTTGCCGCTGTACAGGATCGGCATGTTGAAGCCCAGGCGCCCACGACGGGCCACGGCCGCGCCAATATTGCCCAGGCCGACGATGCCCAGGGTCTTGCCATGCACATCGCTGCCAAACAACGGCGCACCGACACTGGCTTTCCACTGGCCGGCTTTGGTCCAGGCATCCAACTCCGCCACCCGCCGTGCGCTGCTCATCAGCAGGGCAAAGGCCAGGTCGGCGGTGCTTTCGGTGAGCACATCCGGGGTGTTGGTGAGCATGATCCCGCGCTCGTTGAAGTACGGCACGTCGTAGTTGTCGTAGCCCACCGATACGCTGGACACCACCTCCAGTTTGCTCGCGCCTTCGAGTTGCGCCCGGCCCAGCTTGCGTCCCACGCCAATCAGGCCATGGGCGTGGGGCAGGGCTTCGTTGAACTGCGCATTGATGTCACCCAGCTTGGGGTTGGGCGCGATCACCTCGAAATCCTGTTGCAGGCGTTCGATCATTGGCGGAGTGATACGGCTGAAGGCGAGGACAGTCTTTTTCATGGCAGGCGGCTCATCGACTACGGAAGAATGCCAAGCACGCTAACATTCCTGCCGACAATTGTCAGGACACTGCCCCTCCCACATTTGATCTCTATCGTCTGGTAGACATCAGTCAGTTCGACAACCGCGCCCCACCCAAACTGCCGCTCAATTCATACGCCACCAACTCCGCCTGATGCGCCGCCAGAATTTCCGGCAACGAACCGCGCAGGTATTCCACCCAGGTCTTGATCTTCGCATCCAGGTACTGGCGTGACGGGTAGATGGCATACAGGTTCAGCTCCTGGGAGCGGTAGTTGGGCATCACCCGCACCAGCGTGCCGTTGCGCAGGCCTTCGATGGCTGCATACACCGGCAACAGGCCGACGCCCATGCCGCTGGTGATCGCGGTTTTCATCGCGTCCGCCGAGTTCACCAGGAAGGGCGAGGTGTTGATCGCCACGCTCTCCTGGCCTTCGGGGCCGTTGAAGGTCCACTTGTCCAACTGAACCACCGGGCTGACCAGGCGCAGGCAGGCATGGTTGAGCAGGTCATGGGGACGGTGCGCGCAGCCCTTGGCCTTGACGTAATCCGGCGAGGCGCAGGCGATGCTGTAGGTGATACCCAGGCGCTGGGAGACGAAGCCCGAATCCGGCAGCTCGCTGGCCAGCACGATGGACACGTCGTAGCCCTCGTCGAGCAGGTCCGGCACGCGGTTGGCCAGGGTCAGGTCGAAGGTCACGTCCGGGTGGGTACGGCGGTAGCGAGCGATAGCGTCGATCACGAAGTGCTGGCCGATGCCGGTCATGGTGTGCACTTTCAACTGCCCGGCGGGGCGTGCGTGGGCGTCGCTGGCCTCGGCTTCGGCTTCTTCGACGTAGGCGAGGATCTGTTCACAGCGCAGCAGGTAGCGTTTACCCGCCTCGGTGAGGGCAATGCGCCGGGTGGTGCGGTTGAGCAAGCGGGTTTGCAGATGGGCCTCCAGATTGGAGACCGCGCGCGAGACGTTGGCCGTGGTGGTGTCCAGTTGCGCGGCGGCGGCGGTGAAGCTGCCGGCGTCGGCCACACAACTGAAGGCGCGCATGTTTTGCAAGGTGTCCATGGAGTGTTCTCTGGGGAGATAGCAAATTGTGACAGAAAGTTACGCCGACCAGTGATCCCTACCAATGGATTATCGCCTGAACGGTAATAAAGAATCACAGGAATACCTGCTTATCGTGCCCCATGCCGCCGCCTAGAATTGCGCCACCTACCGTGCATCACCACCTCAGGAATTCGCTTGCCGTGCCGCGTCGCATCAGCAGAGAGCTGAAGACTCTCAGTGTTTGGGCTTTAACGTTAGCTATCAGCGGCTGCATCGGAACCGGAGGAATCGCCCCCCAGGGCCAGGCCCTCAACGCCAATACCCTGGCCACCGACGAAGCCATCCAGAGCGCCGCCCAGGATGCCCATTGGCCCACCGCCCAGTGGTGGCAAGCCTACGGCGACCCGCAACTCGACCGCTGGGTCGAGCTGGCCACCCGCGACAGCCCGAGCATGGCCATGGCCGCCGCGCGGGTGCGTGAAGCGCGGGCCATGGCCGGGGTTACCGAGTCGGCCGAGTCGTTGCAGATCAACAGCGACACCACCCTCAAGCGCCACAACTGGCCCAAGGATCAGTTCTACGGCCCCGGCGAATTGAGCGGTGCCAACACCTGGGACAACAATTCGTCGTTGGGCCTGAGCTACGCGCTCGACCTGTGGGGCCGCGAACGCAACGCCACCGAGCGTGCCGTGGACCTGGCGCACATGAGCGTCGCCGACGCGCGCCAGGCCCAGCTCGAACTGCAGAACAACGTCGTGCGCGCCTATATCCAGCTGTCGTTACACTACGCCAACCGCGATATCGTCGCCGCGACGCTCGCCCAGCAACAGCAGATCCTCGATCTGGCCAACAAACGCCTGAACGCCGGCATCGGCACGCATTTGGACGTGAGCCAGGCCGAAACCCCGTTGCCGGAGACCCATCGCCAACTGGACGCCCTCGACGAAGCCATCGCCCTGAGCCGCAACCAGTTGGCCGCATTGGCGGGCAAAGGGCCGGGGCAGGGCGCGCAGCTGCAACGCCCGAGCCTGTCTCTGGCCGCGCCATTGAAACTGCCGGCGACCTTGCCCGCGCAATTGCTCGGCCAGCGCCCGGACGTGGTCGCCAGCCGCTGGCAAGTCGCGGCCCAGGCGCGCGGAATCGACGTGGCTCATGCAGGGTTCTACCCCAACGTCGATCTGGTCGGCAGCCTCGGCTATATGGCCACCGGCGGCGGCATGCTGGCGTTTCTGGCGGGCAAAAAATTCAACTACAGCGTCGGCCCGGCGATTACCTTGCCGATCTTCGACGGCGGCCGTCTGCGGGCTGAGCTGGGTGAAGCCAGCGCGGGCTATGACCTCGCCGTGGCGCGCTACAACCAGACCCTGGTCAATGCGCTCAAGGGCATCAGCGACCAGTTGATCCGCCGCGAATCGATGGACAAGCAATCGTTGTTCGCCGCGCAGTCGGTGGCCTCGGCGCAGAAAACCTATGACATCGCGACGGTCGCCTACCAGCGCGGCCTCACCGATTACCTGAATGTGCTCAACGCCCAGACCCTGCTGTTTCGCCAACAACAGATCGAACAGCAGGTACAGGCGGCGCTCCTGAGTGTGCATGCCGAACTGGTGACGGCCTTGGGCGGCGGCCTCGATGCCGGCAGGGACGTACCCCAAGATGCCCGGACCCTTCCGAGCAAAACCCCGGCGGCGCTGGCCGTGTTCGATCACTGAGTAGGTTGCGATGACGCCCTTGCCTGCACCGCTGCGCTGGCTGTATGCCCTTGAGTGGCGCCGTGGTTTTTTCGACTGGGCACGCAGCGACGGCGTGACCTGGTTGTATATCTTCAAGGTGCTGATCGCGGCGTTTCTCACCCTGTGGTTGGCCATGCGCCTGGAACTGCCGCAACCGCGCACGGCAATGATCACCGTGTTTATCGTGATGCAGCCGCAAAGCGGCCAGGTGTTCGCCAAGAGTTTTTATCGCTTCCTCGGTACCCTGGCGGGCTCGGCGGTGATGGTGTTGCTGATCGCCTTGTTTGCGCAGAACACCGAATTGTTCCTTGGCGCGCTGGCGATCTGGGTGGGCATTTGCACGGCCGGCGCCACGCGTAACCGCAACTTTCGCGCCTATGGTTTTGTGCTGGCCGGGTATACGGCGGCGATGGTCGGTTTGCCGGCGCTGGCCCATCCGGACGGCGCGTTCATGGCGGCGGTGTGGCGCGTGCTGGAAATCTCCCTGGGGATCCTCTGCGCAACGCTGGTCAGCGCGGCGATCCTGCCGCAAACCGCCAGCGCCGCCATGCGCAACGCCTTGTACCAGCGCTTTGGCGTGTTCGCGTTGTTCGTCACCGACGGCCTGCGCGGTCGCAGCCAGCGCGAAGGGTTCGAGGCCAGCAACGTGCGCTTTATCGCCGAAGCCGTGGGCCTGGAAGGGCTGCGCAGCATCACCGTGTTCGAAGACCCGCACATGCGGCGGCGCAACGGGCGGCTCAGTCGCCTCAACAGCGAATTCATGAGCATCACCACACGCTTCAATGCCCTGCACCAGTTGCTGGAACGGCTGCGCAGCGACGCGGCTGATCATGTGGTTGCCGCGATCAAACCGGGCCTGCAAGACCTGGCCGAAGTGCTCGACGGTTTTTCCGGCCGCGCGCTCACCAGCCCCGACGCCGCGCGGTTGGTCAGCCAACTCAGCGCCTATAAGGACGGCCTGCCCGCTACGGTGCGCAGCCTGCGCACGGCCTTCCAGCAGGGCAACCCCAGCGACGCCGAGCAACTGGATTTTCATACCGCCTACGAGTTGCTGTACCGCTTTGTCGATGACCTGCACAACTACGCGCAAACCCACGCCTCCCTGGCCGATCACTCCCACGCGCGGGAAGATTGGGACGAGCCCTACACACCAAAAACCAACTGGCTGGCCTGTGCCGCTTCGGGCATTCGTGCGTCGTTTATCCTGATCGTGCTCGGCAGTTACTGGGTGGCCACGGCCTGGCCCAGCGGCGCCACCATGACGTTGATCGCCGCCGCCACCGTCGGTCTGTCCGCCGCCACGCCCAACCCCAAGCGCATGGCGTTCCAGATGGCCTGCGGCACCTTGATCGGTGCGCTGGTGGGCTTTGTCGAGATGTTCTTCGTGTTTCCGTTGATCGACGGTTTCCCATTGCTGTGCGTGATGCTCGCGCCGGTGATCATCCTCGGTGCTTTCCTCGCGTCGCGCCCGCAATACGCCGGTGTCGGCGTGGGCCTGTTGATCTTCTTCAGCACCGGTTCAGTGCCGGACAACCTGACGGTCTACAACCCCTACGCCTTTATCAACGACTACATCGCCATGGTCCTCGGCATGCTGGTGTGCGCAGCCGCCGGCGCGATCATCCTGCCGCCCAACAGCCGCTGGTTGTGGCGCCGCCTGGAGCAGGACCTGCGCGAGCAAGTGGTGTACGCGATCAGCGGCAAGCTCAAGGGCCTGACGTCGAGCTTCGAGAGCCGTACCCGTGATCTGCTGCACCAGGCCTACGGCCTCGCCGTCGGCCAGCCGCAGGTGCAGCGCGACCTGTTGCGCTGGATGTTCGTGGTGCTGGAAGTCGGCCACGCGATCATCGAGTTGCGCAAGGAACAGGCGATCTTGCCGGTGCATCCGGCCTATGCCCAATCCCAGCCGTGGCGCCAGGCGATCCGGGTGATGGGCCGTTCATTGGTGCGGCTGTTCCTGCAACCCAGCGCCAGCAATCTGGAGCGTGGGCTGATCGCCGTCGACCATGCGATCAGCCGCGTGCAAGCCACCGACGAACCCTTCGCCCCGCACTTCGACACCTCGGCCCTGCGCCGGGTGAAGAGCTACCTGCACTTTATCCGCACCTCGTTGCTCGATCCGCAATCGCCGTTGGCGGCCCTCAAAGGAGCCCCGCATGCCCCGTGAAATCGCGTTCCACGGCCTGTACATGCCGACCATGACCCTGATGTTCCTGATCGCCGCAGTGCTGGCCTGGGCGCTGGACCGTTTCCTGGCCGGGTTCGACCTGTACCGTTTTTTCTGGCACCCGGCGTTGCTGCGCCTGAGTTTGTTCGTTTGCCTGTTCGGCGCCCTGGCGCTGAGCGTCTACCGTTGAGAATGCCCCGATGAAAAAGTTTTTCAGCCTGCTCGCCACCTTGCTTGTACTGGCCCTGGCGATCTGGATTGGCCGCACGTTGTGGGTGCACTACATGGAGACGCCCTGGACTCGCGACGGCCGCGTGCGCGCCGATATCATCAACGTGGCGGCGACGTCACCGGCGTGGTGGTTGACGTGCCGGTGCGCGATAACCAGTTGGTAAAAAAGGGCGACCTGCTGATGCAGATCGACCCCGAGCACTACCGCATCGCTGTCAAACAGGCGCAGTCGTTGGTCGCTTCACGCAAGGCCACCTGGGAAATGCGCAAACTCAACGCCCACCGCCGCGCCGACCTCGATGCCCTGGTGATCTCCAGGGAAAACCGCGACGACGCGAGCAACATCGCCGACTCGGCCCAGGCGGATTACCAGCACGCACTGGCCGAGTTGGAAGCCGCCGAACTCAACCTGAAACGCACGCAAGTGCTGGCGGCGGTAGACGGTTATGTCACCAACCTCAACGTGCATCGCGGTGACTACGCGCGCATCGGCGAAGCCAAGATGGCCGTGGTGGATATGAACTCGTTCTGGGTCTATGGCTTCTTTGAAGAGACCAAGTTGCCCCATGTGAAGGTCGGCGATAAAGCCGATATGCAATTGATGAGCGGTGAGACACTCAAGGGACATGTGGAAAGCATTTCCCGTGGCATCTACGACCGCGATAACCCGCAGAGCCGCGAGTTGATTGCGGATGTGAACCCGACCTTCAACTGGGTGAGATTGGCCCAGCGGGTGCCGGTGCGGATTCATATTGATGAGGTGCCGGACGGGGTGTTGTTGGCGGCGGGGATTACTTGCACGGTGATCGTTGACCAGGCCCCCTCCCACATTTGACCGTGTTATGCCTTGATAAAGGTTTCATGCAAATGGCGCCAGAGCAGCGCGCCACTGGCCTGTTTTTCGAACACCACGGTGGCACGTCGATCGGTCTGCGTACCGCTGTCATCAATCTGGCGCTCACGATAAGTCACCGTCGCCCCGCGCGCATGCCGGTCAATCCCGGCCATTTCACTCAAGGTGATCTTCAACCCCGGCCGCATGCCGCCCAGGCGCGTGAACAGCGCTTTGACCCCGGCCGCATTCACCCGCGTGCCGGTGGCGGGGGCGACCATGCTGAATTCAGGCGAAAAGCGCGCCAGCAAATTTTGCAGGGTGCCCTCAGGCGCGACGCCGGCAAACCATTGCTCGATCTCGACGTGGGTCTGGATCACTTCTTCGAAAAAGTCGTTGTAGTCGATCATGAGGGTACTCGTTATCAGGCGCTTAATTGGCGAATCACATTCACCAGCACGGGGGCGAAGGGTTTCAGGCGGTTGTTGGCGTCGGGCTGTTCCAGTTCTTCCTTGAGTGCCATTAATAAGTCGATGTCAGCTACTTCAAGGTCATCGTCTTCCATTCCGCTGTTGTAAAGCAGCGCGTCCAGAATCGACTTTCTAGCGCCGAACAGAGCGCGATTGTTTTCTCGAGAGTCTCCAAGGTTCAGCACTTGGATGGAGGTCGCGGCTCTAGCGCTCAGCCCCTCGACGCGGCCGGAGAGATAAAATTTCAGCTCGGTTTCGCATTCATCCATCAAGGATGTGAGTGGCAAACAGTGATGGGCGTGTGCTTTGCCGCATTGTTTGCTGCGGTTGCAACTGGCAACGATGTTGGAGAAGTCCAGCGAACGGTGGGGCGCGGTTTGCCTGGCTTCAACGTGTTCGTTGTGGGCGCTGTTTAAGGTGATTTCATGGCAGCAATACGCACACAGGCCATGCTGCTCTTCGATGCAGGCATGGCGAATGCGAGTTCTTTCTTCGGCGCTTAAATCTGAGTAGCCACCCTTGGGATTTGCGCGCTTCCATTGCGTCAGAGCCCCCGGTTCGTCTCCTTTGGTGATCTTACGCACTGCGCAACTCCAGCTTGCGGATCAGGAGAGCGGCTTTTGCGAGTTCGATATGGCCGGGTTGAAGCTCAGCGGACAGTTCTTTAAAGAGAGACTTGGCCAGTGTCAGTTTTTTGTCTTGCAGCAGATCCAGCAAGCGATCGAGGCGCGCCTGAACTTCGCTGTTTCGCACATCGGTATCCATCACGCTGAGCAGCACCTGATTGGCGTCCAGACCGTAGAGACCGTTGCGCTCTTCCAGCTCGCCATCATCAAGGACGTAGCACAAGACGTCCTTGGTATCGCTGATCACCAGTGGGGAGTGGGTGGTCAGGATGAATTGGCAGTTGGGGAAGGTGTCGGTGAGTTGCTGGATCAGGCGGCGTTGCCATTTGGGGTGGAGGTGGAGGTCTACTTCGTCGATGAGGACGACGCCTTTGCCATGCAATGCGTTTTCCAGCAACGGATTCATGATGGCGAGGCGGCGGGCAATATCGCCTACCAATGCCATCAGGGATTTCTCACCCTGAGAAAGTTGCAGGACATTCAACGAGCTTCCGGCTTTATCTATAACCATCTCCAGGTAGGGGTCACGTACAACGCGAAGATTGGTGAAACCGGGCATGAACGTCGCAATAGCAGTGCGTACAGCGGTTAGCTGGCTATCTTGAGATAACGCATTTACGGCTTGGATTTCTTTCCATAGCTCGTTGTTTTTACCTAGCGTTTTGGACAGTTTTTCCATAGTGGAGCCTGAAATGGCGCCTTCGTTCTCTACGTCTTCACGGTCACGAAACCATTCAAAGAAACGTCCGAAGTCCACACCTTGATTCAGTGATTTATCATATCCATCCAACTGAAAAACAGGCCGCCGTTTCTTGACCACCAGCGGTACTTTTAGAACTGAACGTTCCACCGGGTAATAAGCGATGAGAGGAAGCGATAATTGGCGGTTAGAGAACGTTAGCGCATCTTTAATTTGGTCCGCCAGAATACGAGCACCTTCCAGGTCGCCGCGTTTAATGGTTTTGAAACCTCTGCGCATTCTGGTCAAGGTCCAGTTGGAGTTTTTTCCGTCGAGAGACGCAACTTCAATCGTTATGGTCGCTGCGCTGGCGCTATTGTGAATCAGCTCTTCGTCGATCAGGTCGCCGCGACCTGATTCTGTTCGAAGGCTTTCTACAAACCAGCTGAGCGCCGTCGCCAACGACTTCAAAATCGTCGTCTTCCCCGCCCCATTATTCCCCACAAACACCGTCACCTTGGACGCATGCTTTTCGGTAGGCGCAAAGGCGACTTCCAAGTCGGTAAAACGACCAACATTATTCAGTCGAATTTTTCTGATTTCCATCGCATTCCCCTTGTGGGGCCAGTCAGTTTCCAGAGGCAGGCGGTGATTATGGCACTCATCCTAGGGTCGCTTACAACACGCCATCCAAACCAAAGCGTTTCTTCAGCACGGCTTCCAGCAACCCCTTGGGCAACCACGCGGCCATCCACGGCAACGCCCGGCTGCCATTGCCCGACCGTAATAGCCGTGGCGGCTGTGCCTGTTGCACAGCCTTGAGCACATCCGCCGCAAACTCGGTGGCCGGTGTCGGCTTGTCCTGTGACGCCTGGCTGCGAGCACGAATACCGTCACGCAACGGCCACCACGGCGATTGCTCGTTGATCAGCAACTCCGCCTGGGCGCCGGCGTTTTTCGCAAAACTTGTATCGATGGCGCCGGGCTGCACTTCCATTACCCTAATCCCGAACGGCGCCAGCTCCATGCGCAATGCATCACTCAAGGCATGCACGGCGGCTTTGGAGGCGCAGTAGGCGCCGGCAAATGGCGTGACCAGCACCCCGGAAACGCTGCCGATATTCACCACCAACCCTTTGCGTTTACGCAGCGCCGGGAACAATGCCTGGGTCACGCCGACGATGGAAAACACATTGGTCTCGAATTGGCGCTGCATCGCCTCGGTGCCACCGTCGAGCAACGGGCCCATGGCGCCGTAGCCAGCGTTATTGATCAGTACATCCAGCTCGCCCAACTGTTCGGCCAGATGGCGCAAGGCGGCGCTGTCGTTGACGTCCAGTTGCACGGCATGGAAGCCGGCGGCGGTGAGGGCAGCGACGTCATCGATGCGGCGGGCGCCGGCCCAGACGTCGAAGCCTGCAGCCTTGAAGGCATCGGCCAAAGCGCGGCCGATGCCGCTGGAGCAACCGGTGATGAGTACGTTGGGCATGGCTCAATCCTTTGTCAGTCCGAGAAACTGCCTTGCAGGTGCTCGGCGCGAAATTCCAGGGTTTGCGGGCGATAGCCGGGGCGCAGCGGTGGAGTGGGCAGGCAATCGTCCCAGGTGGCGCCGGCCTGCAACTCGCCGGGGCCGCGATAACGCGGGGCGGCGTAGACGTTGTCGGCCAGGTTGACCGAATCCCCCGGTGCATAGGCGGCGACGCGCCAGCGCAATTCGGTGAGGGGCACGTCGTTGCCGTTGTTCAGGGTCAGTTTCAGCGGCCGGTCGGCGGGGCATTCCTGTGGCGCGTAGCTGATGCGCAGTTCCAGGCGCGCCAGTTGCGAGGCTTCACGATTGTCCAGCCACACCACCCAGACGGCCACGCAACCCAGGCCCGCCAAGGCCGCGAGGGAAACCGGCAGGGCTTTGGCCGGGTAGCGCAGCAGCAGGATCAGCCAGGTGATGATCAGGAGAACGCCGAAGAACATGGAGACCGCCTCGAATAGGGAACGAGCATCCTAACTGAAGCGTAGGTGGGTTTGGCTACCTTGAGAGGGGGGGTTGATTGGGCTGACGCCATCGGGAGCAGCAGGATCTGCCTGCAAACCATCAATTGAAGCTTCAACCAAGGCCAAACCGGTTTGCGCCAATTGCAGGCTGACCCCGTTCAGGTAGATGTTTCACCAAACAGGCAGTGCCTCATCGGCATGACGTCTGCCTGCGTAGTGGAAACATTGTGTGTTGTGTTTGTAGGAACCTGCGCCTCCAACAAAACCACCAGAGATAAAGCGATGGAGCGCAACGCATGATCCTGCGGATTAAGGATTGCCCTCTTATTTAAAGGTCCAATTGAACGTGTTAACTCTCCCGTTAAGCCTCATTCACCCTTTCTCCCAGACTCTTCTCGATTCGGCGCCGTCTTCTCACGGCCAGAAAGGCGCGCATGTGCAACAGACAAGCGCTAATGGCACCACTTCCAGCGGTTCCCAAGCCTCCTTCCGTCGATCTGCCAGCGATGTATTTTTCAACGATCACCGTCGAATCGACGTCATGATCCAGCAGCTTCGCGACAGACAGCCCAGTTTCGAAAAGTTCTTGCAGCAGTATGCGTTGACACCGGGCACTACGCCCGATCTGGAGCAAATCGCCAACGAGTTCAACAAGGTGGTCCAGCAATACTGGACGACCAAACAACCTACAGAGTATGAACCGGCTCCTCGGCACACCCCACTGCAACAATTGCAGAGCGAACACCGGAAGATGCTTTCCACCCAGGCAAACCTTCGCGTGGCCGACGGTACGTTGAGTGCCGAGAGTAAAGCGCTCATCGATAAGGCACTGCGCTATCCAACTCTGGCTGACCGTGAAGCGGCGTTCCCGGCCGGTGCCCGGCCGGGGGTTTACCCCCTCACGATCGATGACGGCACGCCCAATGGTGCGTCGCTGGCCGGGGCCTTCATGATCACCGCTAGGGACGGCTCCTCGGCCCAAGCGCCTCATTGGCCGGACGGCAGCAGACGTATCGCGGCCAATGACCTCAATGGTCCGGTGGTGCTCTACACGCCGGGAGAGGGTTTCGAAGAGTTCCAGACCCCGGCGCAAGCCCGCGCAGCCCTGGCGCAACGTTTGGACGATGACGAGCCGCGCGCGCAACAGTTGGAGCAGAGTTTGCCGTGGGAGGCCCGGCAACGGCGCCAGACGCTGCAGGGGGACGACCTGGCTTTCAGTTTCTCGCCAGGCACCGGCGATGTGCAGGCCGAAGCGATGACGCAGTTGCTGGCGAGTCAGGCCGCCGAGGTGAAGGCGAGGCTGGCACGCTTGTTCGGCGCCGACAAGCCGCTGACGAGTATCGAGCAGCTCAACGCACCTGAGGTGGCCGAAGCCCTGAACCAGGCGAGCGATTGGTCGGAGCCGTTCACGGGTTATCACGCAATGCTGGCGCGCCTGGAAAAGCTCAATGAACAACAGCAGCCCCATTGGCTGAAGAACCTTAGTGCAGACAGTCTGAGTGCGTTTGAAAGCCTGGACCAGGCCGAGCAGCAAAGCCTCGACACGCTTGTACCGCTGTTGGAGGAGATCCCCTCGCTGCACGAATACGCCCAACAAAAGTTGAGCGCGGTACTCAAGGAAAGATACCCCACGCTGGATATCGATCCCTCCTTGACCAAGGTGCTGGTGTCCACCTCCAGTATTGTTCATACGGGCAGGCCAACCCCTCAGCAGCAGCGCACTATCAAGACCGATCCCGATGTTTCATTGGTTGAATTGGCCCTGAGGAACCCGACGGAATGGCCTGAGGCCAAAAGCTCCATGTACAGCGAAGTCAGGATGACAGCCCGGTTGTTCGACAGCGCGGGCAAGCCCGTGATGGGGGCAGATGGCAAGCCTTTTTATCTCCATACCGATGAGCTTAAAGCACTGTGCCGTCTGGACGTGGGCGGCAACTATCTCAGACTGCTCGATGAGCGCATGGATCCGGAAGCGGTGACGGGGGGCGCGGGAGAACTGCGTTCGGCATGGAAGGCCAACCTGGCCGATAGCATGAATACCCAGGCCTACCTCGCACAGTTCGACCCCGATGCGTTCCTGCCGGGTTCCAATGGCATCAGCTGGCTGATGGCGGTACTTGATCATCCGGACCCTGCCACCCGCCCCCAGGTAGATGGCAGGACTGTTACAACCCATACGGTGAGTTCTCTTGGCCAGCGGCTGCAGGGGGTCATGGCCATCGGCAATAATTATAATAAATCGCTGGTGCTGTTTACGCCCGATGCGCCCGATGGCAGAGCCTTTCGCGAAGTCATCGACCAAGCGGCGCTGGAAGAACTGTTGGCCAAGCCCGAGTGGGAAACGTATGTCAAGTCTCGCAAAGACCCGGTTGACCCCAATGGCCTGACTAAGGCAGTTGAGGATCTTAAAGGCCAGTCTCAGCGGCGCTTGGAGCGACTGATGAGTCACGAGGAGCGATCGAGCCACGCCTATCTCAAACCTATGCAAGGCAACTTCCAGGATGTCATGTACACACAGCTGGGGCGGTTGACGAGGGCCCTGGCCGACGCTCGTTCGGTTAGCAATTTGGAGGTGGATTTAAAGTCGTACAAGAACAAATTCGCGTTCGGCCTTGAGGTGGCCGTGACGTTTATGGACTTGCTTCCTGTGCTTGGCAAGGGCGCATCGGCCTTGCGCAGGCTTGCAAGTCTTGCCCGTTTACCGGTCCGTGGCGCTTTCAGTACGCTTAAAAATTCAAGGCTGCTGAGCACAATCTATTCGCGTATCGGCAAGGGGGCGAGCGCTGTCAAACGCAGTGGCAAGCCGCTTCTGCGACCCGTGGTGCAACCGCCGGCGCCGAGCAGCTCCGCGGGTATCCGCGGCAGTCTTGTACCCCCTGCGCCAGGCGCCACGTCTGCGCCATTGCCCGACCTCAGCGCCCATGCACTGCCCGACAGCTTGCTCAGCGGGCGAGCCATGCGTGGCGATGGCACGTATCAAGTCGCAGACCAGTTCTATATTCGTTATACCGATGGCACGGGCACGCCCAGGATCTTTGAAATCAGCCCTGTTTATAAAGCCGGAGAGCATGTTCGCGTCATTGATCCGCATAGCCGCAAAACCGTGGCGTTCCTCAGCCCGGCAAACAACGGCGAGTGGCGTTTGAATAGAATGTTCGGAGGGGCGCCTGGCGACGAACTTTTGATGCGAGGGCGCAAGCGTGTCATCGAACAAAACGCTGACGCTGCAGGCTCATCGAGCTCCGGCGTGCGCCCGCCATTGGATAACAAAAGGCTCAGGCTGCCCGGGAAGTTCCCCGGCGAAAAAGCAACGCTGGAACCGCCCGTCAAAGGAAAAAACGTGTTCTATCACTACACCGGAAAAGACAGCCATGCCAGCATTCTCGCTGATCGGAGTCTGGCGCCTTCCAGCAGGACGTTGGATGGAAAGCAACTGCCGCGAACACAGGGGCGACACTACTTTACAGACTTGGCGCCCACCGATCAGAGCGTCCAAGAGACGTCCAAAACCATTTTCGGCCGGCGTAAGCATGGCAATACGCTGGATAAGATGACCCACTACTATGAGGTGAACACCTCTGGCCTAACCGTACACCCCACACAAAATCCACATATTTTTTACGTTGAGACAGAATTTCATATCCCCTTGAAATACCCAGACGAAAATTCAGTCCCGATGAACCGGATCATTTCTCACGGGAAGACGCTCTTTTAATAAAAGCCATCAAGACAGTTGCTCCCAATGGCGCCCCCACAGCCAGCGCAAATCCCAAACAAAAAGCCCCCACCCAACCCACTGCGGATAGGGGACGCAATGGGCTGGGCGAGGGCTTCTTGTACGACTGTTTTACTGCGCGATAGTTTTCACCGACACGCCACGCTCAATCGGCGTCGAGCGGCCGTAGATATCTTCGAACCGCTCGATATCGTCTTCGCCCAGGTAGCTGCCCGATTGCACTTCGATGATCTCCAGCGGGATCTTGCCCGGGTTGCGCAGGCGGTGCACCGAAGCGATCGGGATGTAGGTGGACTGGTTTTCGCAGAGCAGGAACACGTTATCGTCACAGGTGACTTCGGCGGTGCCGCTGACCACGATCCAGTGTTCGGCGCGGTGGTGGTGCATTTGCAGGGACAGGCACGCGCCCGGCTTGACCGAGATGTGCTTGACCTGGAAGCGACCGCCCATGTCCACCGAGTCGTAGGAGCCCCACGGACGATAGACCTCGCAGTGGTTCTGGGTTTCGCTGCGGCCCTGTTCGTTGAGGGTGTTGACCATCTGCTTGACGCCTTGAACCTTGTCCTTGTGAGCAATCATCATCGCGTCCTTGGTTTCCACCACGACGATGTTGTCCAGGCCGATCACCGACACCAGCTTGCCGTTGCCGTGCACCATGCAGTTGCGGCTGTCCTGGATCACCACGTCGCCTTTGCTCACGTTGCCGTTGGCGTCTTTATCGTTGACCGCCCACAGCGAGGCCCAGCAACCCACGTCGCTCCAGCCGGCGCTCAGCGGTACCACGCAGGCGCGCTGGGTTTTTTCCATTACGGCGTAGTCGATGGAATTGTCCGGGCAGCAGGCGAAGGTGGCATCGTCGAAGGTCACGGTGTCGGCGGTCTGCTCGCTGCGTTCCAGGGTCAGTACGCAGGTGTCGTAGATATCCGGGTCATGCTTTTTCAGTTCTTCGAGGAAGCGGCTGGCACGGAACAGGAACATGCCGCTGTTCCAGAAGTAACCGCCGCTTTTGACGAACTCGACGGCGCGTTTTTCATCGGGTTTTTCCACGAACTGCTGCACACGGCTCACGCCTTCGGGCAGCAGCGAATCGTTGGTGGACTTGATGTAGCCATAGCCGGTTTCCGGACGGGTCGCCGGTACACCGAACAGCACCATCTCGCCACGCTCGGCGGCTACGGTGGCCAGGGCCAGGGCGCGTTGCAGGGCTTTCTGGTCATCGATCACGTGGTCGGCGGGCAGCACCAGCATCAACTCGTCGCGGCCTTCGTTGACCAGCATCATCGCAGTCAGGGCCACGGCCGGCGCGGTGTTGCGGCCGAAGGGCTCCATCAGGATGCGTTGGCATTCGAGCTTACGCGCGCTCAACTGCTCGTTGACGATGAAACGGTGATCCTTGTTGCAGACCACAATCGGGCTGTCCATGCCTTCGAATACCAGGCGTTCCAGGGTTTGCTGGAACAACGTGTGCTCACCGGTCAGGGCCAGGAACTGCTTGGGGAACTGTTTGCGCGAAAGCGGCCAAAGACGTGAGCCGCTACCACCGGAAAGGATTACTGGGATCATGGGGGTTTCTCCTAAAGATAGTTGGGAGCTGCAAGCCACAAGCTGCAAGTAACAGCTCTTCACTTGCAGCTTGAAGCTTGTCGCTCATTACTCACGCAATCAGCGGGTCGACACTGGGCGCTTGACCCAGACAGGCGACAGGCTCGAACCGGAGCCGGTGACGTACAGCACCGCCGCTTCACCACGTTCCAACGCAACCGGCTTCACATCGCCGACTTTCTTGTCACCGTCATACAACGCCAGGCTCACTTTCACCGGGTTGATTTCACGCTCGCCACGGCCCTTGGCCGCCACCGACTTGACCACATCGGTCTTGCCGTCTGCGGTTTTCAGGGTCAGGGCCTTGTCGCTGAGGTTCTGCACGCGCACCAGGGATTTCTGCTTGTTCTTGAACGGCGGTTCTTCGATCAGCTGGGGCTGGCCGCTGCCGCTGTTGACCAGGGTGTAGTAGTGGTCGGCGGCGAGCTTGACCGGCACGGTCTGGCTGCCGACCTTGGCGCTGTAGTCACCGCCCGGCATGAAGCTGAAGTCGCTGCTGGCCAGTGGCGCAACGTCGCTGAGGTTGGTGCTGCCGACGGTGGCGCTGACTTCCTGGTTGCTGGCGTTGTAGATACGCACGAAGCTTGAACCTTTCGGTGCCACGGGGCCGTACAAGGCGGCGTCACCGGCGGCGAAGGCAGACATCGATACAAAGCTCAAGCCGGCAGCGATGGCCAGGGTCTTGGCGAGACGACGAGGAGTAGTAGTGAAAGTCATGTGAGTTACCTCTCTTTCAGTTTTGCGCCCGGTCGGGCGTCTCGGGTTTCTGGTTTTTAACTGGGGTATTGATTGCCATGTTTTGTTGGCGCGAACCGGCTTGTTTAAGCTGCGCAACCCACGCGGGGTCGGCATCGCCGATTTCGTTGTTGATGGGCAGATAGCGTTCAGGGAACTCCCAGATCAGCACCTGTGGCGGGCTGTTCTTGAAGTCGTCACTTTTGAGGTAGCTGAGCATCGGCAGGATCGGACCGTGGCCGTCTTCGGCGTAGCTGACCACGTCGCTGCCCAGGGCTTGCTTGAGGGCGCCGACAAAGTTCCAGTTGGGGTTGGCGCTGTAGCTGGTACCGACCAGGGCCACCGGGGTTTCGCTGTCGCTGAACAGCGCGTCGTCGCCTTTCTCTTCGGCCAGGTGCGTGACGCGTTTTTCCAATGGCTCTTTAGGTGGCATCAGGTTTTCGAACAGTGGATCCAGCGGCAGGAACAGACGCAGGTCGCCTTTATGCGGCTCGATTTTTTCCGCTTCGGTGACAAAGCGCTGTGGCTCGCCGCTCAGTGGCGTCTTGTCGGCAATCGCCTTGGCCAATTGCTTGGCGGCGATTTCCGCACCGTCCGGTGTCCAGTGAGTGTCGGTGCGCAGGAACACTTGCTTGCCGGCGAGCTTGGCTTGTTGCAGCGGGCCGAGCAGGTCCGGGGCAGGGATCTTGTCTGCCGCCACGCGGGCGTGGAAGTCCTGGTACAGGTTGGCGTGGATGCTTGCCGGTTTCACCTCACCCAGGTGTTCCGGGTACAGGCGTACCTTGGCCGGCACGATCGCCATCACCAGTTGGATACCCTGGGCCTTGAGCTTCTGGCGTACGCCTTCGACCAGCGCGTAGTTGCCTTGCAGGTTCTGGTCTTCGTTGACGGCGGGGTTGAATTCCTCGTCGCTGTACAACCAGTGATCGCGGCCCAGCACCACGCCAGGGCGACCTTCGTTGAACAGCTTGTAGTCCAGCGCTGCCCACAGATTGGTGCCCAGGCGCTTGATCGGAAACTCGTCGTCGTAGTGCGTCTCGACGGCCTTGGTCCAGCGACCGTTGAGCACGGTCGCATCGGCGTTGGTGCTGAAGCCGAAGAAACTGCGCAGCGACCAGGCGCCCAGGACCAGCAGCAGCGCCATGAACAGGCTGATATAGAGGACGCGTAATGAACGGGTCATGGTCGGCTCCCTCAGAATTGGAAGTAAAGGAACGGCGAGAAACTCTGCGCCGACAGTTTGAGAATCGACGCCACGAACAGCAGCAGCACCGCAGTGCGCATGGCGTAACGTGGCCAGTCAGCGGTCCAGTAGGCCGGTTGCACGGCGGCGTCACGGCCTACGCTGAAACCAGGCTCGTGGATGCTGCCGGGGTTGTCGCCCGGCACCGCCTTGATCAGGCTCGGATCGGCCGGCTGGGTCTTCTCGGCAGGGCGGTTGGTGTAGAAGTCGCGCAGGCCAAAGAACGCCAAGGTTGCATACGCCACCACCAGGGTTGCCACTTGCAGGCCGGTGAGGTTGGCGCGGTTGAGTTCCGACAGCGACCACTCGCCAAAGCTGAACATCGCGCCGTACATACGCCCGGCGACGTGCAGGTTTTCTGCGCGGAAGATTACCCAGCCCATCACCACCAGCAGGAAGGTGAAGGCCCAGCGCACCACGTTGAAGCTGCGCGGTGCGGTGTTCAGGCCGATGGCTTTTTCAATCGCCAGCCACATGCCGTGCCAGGCGCCCCACACGATGTAGGTGATGTTCGCACCGTGCCACAGGCCACCGAGCAGCATGGTCAGGAACAGGTTGCGGTAGGTGGTCAGCGTGCCCTTACGGTTGCCGCCCAGGGTGATGTACAGGTAGTCACGCAGCCAGGTTGACAGGCTGATGTGCCAGCGGCGCCAGAACTCGGTGATCGACTGGCTGATGTACGGCTGCTTGAAGTTTTCCATGAAGCGGAAACCCATCATCAAGCCCAGCCCGATGGCCATGTCGCTGTAGCCGGAGAAGTCGAAGTACAGCTGCGCGGTGTAGGCCAGCGCGCCGAGCCAGGCGTCGCCGGTGGTCGGGTTTTGCAGGGCAAAGCAATGGTCGGCCACCACCGCCAGGGTGTCGGCGATAAAGACTTTCTTGATGAAACCCTGCATGAACCGCGTGCAGCCCTCGGAGAATTTATCCAGGGTGTGGGTGCGGTTGTTGAACTGGTCGGCCAGGTCGCGAAAACGCAATACGGGACCGGCGATCAAGTGCGGGAAAATCGCCACGAACGCCGCAAAGTCGATCAGGTTGCGGGTGGCCGGGGTATCGCCGCGGTACACGTCGATGATGTAGCTGATGGACTCGAAAATGTAGAACGAGATCCCGATCGGCAACAGCACGTGGGTGAGAATGAACGGCTCCAGGCCCGCCGACTTCATCATCACGTTGATGCTGTCGACGCCGAAGTTGGCGTACTTGAAGTAGCCGAGGATGCACAGGTCGACCGCCACGCCGAGCAGCAGCCAGCGTTGTGCCGGCTTGGTGCGCACGCCGGCCGCGCCGACCTTGAGGCCGATCCAGTAGTTCCACAGCGTGACAGCGGCGAACAGCGCCAGGAAGTCCACTCGCCACCAGGCGTAGAACACGTAGCTGGCAATCAGCAGCAGCAGATTGCGATAGCGTTGCCCGCTCAAGTAGTACAAGCCGAGAAAGATCGGCAAGAACAGAAACAGGAACACATTGGACGAGAAAACCATCCCGATCTCTCCATGTTTAACCAACAGTCAAGGGCCGAAGCCCCCCCAAACCCCCCCCACGATTTCGGAGGAGGGCGGTACAACATTCTCACTGTCGCGCACGGTTCAAATGTGGGAGG
>NZ_JAFHKI010000089.1 GCF_016937615.1 Pseudomonas lactucae
GGGGTTTGCTCCCGATAGCGCAGTGTCAGTCACTCTATCCATGAGCTGACCCACCGCTATCGGAAGCAAGCCCCCTCCCACTTTTTTGCGCGTTGAAATCATTTCCCAATGCTTAGCCTGCTATCATTTGTAACCGTTGATTGCAGTTCGCAACACAAAAAGACAAGCCGCTCCCTAGAAGCCGCTGTCAACCCGTGACCACATGATGAGGTGCCCCATGTCTGATCAAGATCAAGACAACCCCCGGCGTGACTTTCTGCGCAAATCCTTGACCTTGATTCCGGTGGTCACGGTTGCCAGTAGCGGCCTTGGCGGTTCGATACTGATGGCAACGCCTGAACCTGCGCAGGCGGCGGTTGCCAAGCCTGTGGCCAGCGAAAAGGCCTACGAGCCTACTTATTTCACTGCTGAAGAATGGGCGTTTATCAACGCTGCCGTCGAGCGCCTGATCCCCGCCGATGAGCAAGGCCCTGGCGCCCTGGAAGCCGGCGCACCGGAATACATCGACCGCCAGATGAACACGCCATACGCCAGGGGGGCGCTGTGGTTCATGCAAGGCCCGTTCAACGCCGACGCCGCGCCGGAGATGGGCTGGCAGAGCAAATTGGTGCCCAAAGAGATCTACCGCCTGGGCATTGCTGCTGCGGATGCTTGGTCGAAAGCGTTCAACGGTAAATCTTTTGCGGCGCAAGACAGCGCTACCCGAGACGATATGTTGCGCCGCCTGGAGGCGGGCGGCAGCGAACTGGCTGCGCATTTCGAAGCGGTGCCGCCGAAGATGTTCTTCAACCTGTTGCTGCAAAACACCAAGGAAGGGTTCTTCTGCGACCCGATCCACGGCGGCAATAGAGGCATGGTCGGCTGGACCCTGATCGGCTTCCCCGGCGCCCGCGCCGACTTTATGGATTGGGTGGAACGCAACGAGCAATACCCTTTCCCGGCTGTTTCCATCCGCGGCGAGAGGGCATAAATGTGGCGACCATCATGAAGAAAGTCGATGCGGTGATCGTAGGCTTCGGCTGGACCGGCGCGATCATGGCCAAGGAGCTGACGGAAGCGGGCCTCAACGTGCTGGCGCTGGAGCGCGGCCCGATGCAGGACACTTACCCGGACGGCAACTATCCGCAGGTCATCGACGAATTGACCTACAGCGTGCGCAAGAAACTCTTCCAGGACATTTCCAAAGAGACCGTGACCATTCGCCATAGCGTGAATGACGTCGCCCTGCCCAACCGTCAGCTTGGCGCGTTCCTGCCGGGCAATGGCGTCGGTGGTGCTGGCCTGCATTGGTCGGGCGTGCATTTTCGCGTTGATCCCATGGAGCTGCGCATGCGCAGCCATTACGAAGAACGCTACGGGAAACACTTCATTCCCAAGGACATGACGATCCAAGACTTCGGTGTCAGCTATGAAGAGCTGGAGCCGTTCTTCGACTACGCAGAAAAAGTCTTTGGCACCTCCGGCCAGGCCTGGACGGTAAAGGGACAACTGGTAGGTGAAGGTCGTGGGGGCAACCCTTACGCGCCGGACCGTTCCAACCCATTCCCGTTACAAGCGCAGAAAAACACCGTCTCCGCACAGCTGTTTCAGAAAGCCGCCACCGAGGTGGGTTACAAGCCCTACAACCTGCCGTCGGCCAATACCTCGGGGCCGTACACCAACCCCTACGGCGCACAGATGGGGCCGTGCAACTTTTGCGGTTTTTGCAGTGGCTATGTTTGCTACATGTATTCCAAAGCGTCGCCGAACGTGAACATCCTGCCAGCGTTGCGTCAGGTGCCCAACTTCGAGCTGAGGCCCAATTCACACGTGCTTAAGGTCAACCTCGACAGCATCGGGAAAAAAGCCACCGGCGTCACCTATATCGACGCCCAGGGGCGCGAGATCGAACAACCGGCAGACCTGGTGATCCTTGGCGCGTTCCAGTTCCACAATGTGCGCCTCATGCTGCTGTCGGGCATCGGCAAGCCGTACGACCCGATCACCAATGAGGGCGTGGTGGGCAGGAACTTCGCCTACCAGAATATGGCGACCATCAAGGCGTTCTTCGACAAGGACACCCACACCAACAACTTCATCGGCGCCGGCGGCAATGGCGTGGCTTTCGATGATTTCAACGCGGATAACTTCGACCACGGCCCTCATGGCTTCGTGGGCGGTTCGCCGATGTGGGTCAACCAGGCTGGCAGCCGGCCTATCGCCGGCACGTCCAATCCGCCCGGCACTCCAGCCTGGGGCAGTGCGTGGAAGCGCGCCACCGCCGATTACTACACCCATCAGGTATCGATGGATGCCCACGGTGCCCATCAATCCTACCGGGGTAACTACCTGGATTTGGACCCGGTGTATCGCGATGCCTACGGCCTGCCGTTGCTGCGTATGACGTTCGACTGGCAAGAAAACGACATCAAGATGAACCGCTTCATGGTCGAGAAAATGGGCAAGGTTGCACAGGCGATGAACCCCAAGGCGATTGCTTTGCTTGGCAAAAAGGTCGGTGAGCACTTCAACACCGCTTCGTACCAGACTACCCACCTCAACGGTGGCGCGATCATGGGGACCGATCCGAAAACCAGCGCGTTGAACCGCTACCTGCAGAGCTGGGATGTGCACAACGTGTTTGTCCCAGGTGCGTCCGCTTTCCCACAGGGGCTGGGCTACAACCCTACCGGCCTGGTGGCCGCGCTGACCTACTGGTCGGCGCGGGCGATTCGCGAGCAGTACCTGAAAAATCCCGGCCCATTGGTTCAGGCATAAGGAGCGATGACTATGAAAGTATTTGTTGTCGCGACGCTTGCACTGCTCAGCAGCTGCTCGATAAGCGCGGCCGAAACCGACCTGATCAAGCAGGGCGAATACCTGGCCCGCGCGGGTGACTGCGTGGCGTGCCACACCGCCAAGGGCGGCAAACCCTTTGCTGGCGGGCTGCCGATGGAAACTCCGATCGGCGTGATTTACTCCACCAACGTCACCCCGGACAAGACCGGTCTGGGCGACTACAGCTTCGAGGACTTCGACAAGGCCGTGCGCCATGGCGTCGCCAAGAGCGGTAGTACGCTTTACCCGGCAATGCCCTACCCGTCTTATGCGCGCGTCAGCGAAAGCGATATGCAGGCGTTGTATGCGTACTTCATGAAGGGCGTGGAACCGGTTGCCCAGGCGAACAAGGACAGCGATATCCCTTGGCCCCTGAGCATGCGTTGGCCGTTGGCGGCGTGGCGCTGGATGTTTGCCCCTGAGGTGGCGGATTACCAGGCGCAGGCAGGGGCTGACCCGGTGATCAGCCGTGGCGCTTACCTGGTGGAAGGGTTGGGCCATTGCGGCGCGTGCCACACACCGCGCGCACTGACCATGCAGGAAAAAGCCCTGAATGGCACGGACGGCAGTGCGTTCCTGTCCGGCAGTGCACCGCTGGAAGGCTGGATCGCCAAAAACCTGCGCGGCGACCATAAGGATGGCCTCGGCAGTTGGAGCGAAGAACAGCTGGTGCAATTTCTCAAGACCGGTCGCAGTGATCGCAGCGCGGTGTTTGGTGGGATGAGCGATGTGGTGGTCCACAGCATGCAGTACATGTCGCAAGAGGACCTGACCGCTATCGCCCGTTACCTCAAGAGCCTGCCTGCTGTGGATCCCACGGATCAACCGCATCAGTACGATAAACAGGTGGCTGAGGCGCTGTGGAAAGGTGATGACAGCAAGCCGGGCGCGTCGGTGTATATCGACAACTGCGCGGCCTGCCATCGCACCGACGGCCATGGCTACACGCGTGTTTTCCCGGCACTGGCGGGCAACCCGGTGTTGCAGACGGCGGATGCCACCGCATTGATCCACATCGTGTTGAACGGCGGCACATTGCCGGCCACCCACACGGCGCCTTCCACGTTCACCATGCCGGCGTTCGCCTGGCGTCTGTCGGACCAGGAAGTGGCGGATGTGGTCAGTTTCATTCGTGGTAGCTGGGGCAACAAGGGGGCGCCTGTCACGGCGAGCGAGGTGGCTGATCTGCGCAAGAACGATATGCGCAGCACCTCGGGCGATGACTTGGGCCAGGTCACCCAAACGCACTGACCGCCAAACGGCACTGGTCAGAAGCCTTGCGCCTCGATACTGTATATAAAAACAGTATTGAGGCGCTTTTATGTCTACTTCGCTGCCGCCCCGTGGCCGGGGCACGGCCACTAACCTGCACAACCGCTTTGCGCCCACGGTCAGCGTGGCCGAGGACGACGGCTGGTACCAGGAAGTCCCGCCGACCCAGGGCACCGAAGTGCGCATCGAAACGGCCAAGACCATCATCACCCGCAACAATTCGCCGGATCTGCCGTTCGATCGCTCGATCAACCCTTATCGCGGCTGCGAGCATGGCTGTATCTACTGCTATGCGCGACCCAGCCATGCCTATTGGGACATGTCGCCGGGGCTGGACTTCGAAACCAAACTGATCGCCAAGAGCAATGCCGCCGACGTGCTGGAGCAACAACTGTCCAAGCCCGGCTACATATGCGCGCCAATCAACCTGGGTTCCAACACCGATCCGTACCAGCCTATCGAGCGTGAATACAGGATCACCCGGCAAACCCTCGAAGTGCTGCTGCGCTACCGACACCCGGTAACCATCATCACCAAGGGCTCGCTGATCCTGCGCGACCTCGACCTGCTCACCGAACTGGCGCGGCAGCGGCTGGTGGCAGTGATGATCAGCCTTACCAGCCTGGACGATGAGCTCAAGCGCATCCTGGAGCCACGTACGGCGGCGCCCAAGGCAAGGTTGCGGGCGATTCGGGTGATGCGTGAGGCGGGGGTTCCGGTGGGAGTACTGTGTTCGCCGATGATTCCGATGATCAACGACAGTGAGCTGGAAAGCCTGCTGACTGAAGCCCATGCCGCCGGTGCGCAAAGCGCGGCCTACATGATGCTGCGCCTGCCGCTCGAAGTGGCGCCGTTGTTCGAGGAGTGGCTGGCGGCGCATTACCCGCAGCGTGCGGCCCATGTAATGAGCCTGGTGCGGCAGGTGCGCGGTGGCGAGGTGTATGACAGCCGTTTCGGCGTGCGCATGCGCGGCGAGGGGCCGTTCGCCGATCTGCTGGCCCAGCGTTTCAGCAAGGCGATCAGACGCCTGGGGCTCAATCGCCGTGAAGGCTTCAACTTGGATTGCACAGCGTTCTGCCCACCCGGCAGGCAGATGGCATTGTTGTAGACTGATCAGGCCGTATGCACTGGCTTTGTAGGAATAGTCGCGTTTTGATATCACTGAAACCCGCGACCTAGAGCGGTTCATTCAGTTTGAGTTAAGTTTCGACGGTTACCTTGTTCAGCGAGTGACTGATGAGTCGGCATCTGGGTCTTTGGCGTTTAAAACTATTCCACTGGCCGAGCGTCGAACTGTCCTGAGCGCTCCCCCTGCATTAATCAAGAGGATGAATCATGAGTGACAAGGATAAACAGCCGTTGGCTGCGTCGGCTTCAGCCCCTCAGGTGGCGGAAACTGCCGATGCAGCGCTGCGACATATCGTTGACGGCTTTTTGCATTTCCATCACGACGTCTTCCCTCAGCAGGAAGAACTCTTCAAGAAACTCGCCACGGCCCAGAGCCCGCGGGCGATGTTCATTACTTGCGCCGACTCGCGCATCGTGCCCGAACTGATCACCCAGAGCTCGCCTGGCGACCTGTTCGTGACCCGTAACGTCGGCAATGTAGTGCCGCCTTATGGCCAGATGAACGGCGGCGTTTCCACAGCCATCGAGTACGCGGTGCTCGCCCTGGGGGTGCAGCACATCATCGTCTGCGGACACTCCGATTGCGGCGCCATGCGCGCGGTACTCAACCCCGACAGCCTGGAAAAAATGCCAACGGTCAAAGCTTGGTTGCGGCATGCCGAGGTCGCCAAGGCCATGGTCCACGACAACTGCGACTGCGCCAACGAAGGCGAGAGCATGAAGGTGCTGACCGAAGAAAACGTCATCGCCCAGTTGCAACATTTGCGCACCCACCCTTCCGTGGCTTCGCGCATGGCCAATGGTCATTTGTTTATTCATGGTTGGATCTACAACATCGAGACCAGCGAAATCCGGGCCTACGATGCAGACAAGGCGGCGTTCCGACCGCTGAACGGCACCGAGCCGATTCCGTCAGCGACGCCTAAAGCGCGCTTCTAAAACACTTCCCTGCCGGGTAATGCGGTGGCTGCCATGGACGCAGCCAGGCTTTACCGCGCCTGGCGAATGCCTCGGGAGAGTCATCATGCGTGCTGCTCAATTGAAAGCTGTATTGCCACGGGAGCTGCTCGCCTCGGTGGTTGTTTTTCTGGTCGCCCTGCCCTTGTGCATGGGGATCGCAATTGCGTCCGGCATGCCGCCGGCCAAGGGCCTGATCACCGGTATTATCGGTGGCCTGGTGGTGGGCTGGTTGGCCGGTTCGCCGCTGCAAGTCAGTGGCCCGGCAGCGGGTCTGGCCGTGCTGGTGTTCGAACTGGTGCGTCAGCACGGCATGCAGATGCTCGGGCCCATCCTGTTACTGGCAGGCTTTCTGCAACTGGTGGCCGGGCGGTTGCGCCTGGGCTGCTGGTTCCGCGTGACGGCGCCGGCGGTGGTGTACGGCATGCTGGCGGGCATCGGCGTGTTGATTGTGCTGTCGCAGGTGCATGTGATGCTCGACGGCGCGCCCAAGCCTTCAGGACTGGATAACCTGACCGGCTTCCCGGCGGCATTGGCCGAAGCTGTTCCGGCCTTCGGCGGCGGGCTCGGCTGGCAAGCGGGCCTGCTGGGTTTGGCGACGATGCTGGTGATGTACCTGTGGGATAAATTCCGCCCGCAGCGGCTGCGGTTCGTGCCGGGCGCCTTGCTGGGCGTTGGCCTGGCGACGGTCGCCAGTCTGGTACTGGCATTGCAGGTCAAGCGTGTGAACGTGCCGGAAAACCTTGCCGATGCCATCGACTGGCTACGCCCCAGCGATTTGCTCAACCTCGCCGACCCGCAGCTGCTGATCGCCGCATTCGCCGTGGCGTTCATCGCCAGTGCCGAAACTCTGCTCTCTGCAGCGGCTGTCGACCGTATGCACAGCGGCCAGCGCTCGGATTTCGATAAGGAATTGTCCGCCCAGGGTGTCGGCAACATGCTCTGCGGCCTGGTCGGCGCCTTGCCGATGACCGGCGTCATCGTGCGCAGCTCGGCCAATGTCCAGGCTGGCGCGACCACGCGCTTGTCGGCGATGTTCCATGGCCTGTGGCTGTTGGGCTTCGTGTTGCTGCTGTCCAGTGTGCTGCAAAGCATTCCGGTGGCGAGCCTGGCGGGCGTGCTGGTGTACACCGGGATCAAGCTGGTCGACGTCAAGGCGTTCAAAGCCCTGGGGCGCTACGGCCGGATGCCGATGTTTACCTATGCGGCGACGGCGCTGGCGATCATCTTTACCGACCTGCTGACGGGTGTGCTGGTGGGCTTTGGCCTCACGTTGGTCAAGCTGGCGTTCAAGGCGTCACGGCTGAAAGTCAGCCTGATCGACTTGCCTCAGGAGGGCGAGATGGAGCTGCGTTTGACCGGTGCCGCGACCTTCC
Source organism: Pseudomonas lactucae (assembly GCF_016937615.1). Taxonomy (GTDB): domain Bacteria; phylum Pseudomonadota; class Gammaproteobacteria; order Pseudomonadales; family Pseudomonadaceae; genus Aquipseudomonas; species Aquipseudomonas lactucae. The sequence goes on from NZ_JAFHKI010000089.1 coordinate 7,551, forward strand.
TCAAAGTGCCGGCGTTGACCCAGGTGCTGTCGACGGTACCTGCGGGTGCCACGGTGCATGTACCGCTCAATAACCTGAGTTACATCGACCATTCCTGCCTCGAGTTGCTGGAGGAATGGGGGCGGGCCAATGCGGCGAAGGGTTCTAAGCTGGTGATTGAGGCGCGTGGGTTGAAGCGCCGGCTCGAGGGCCGGATTCGCACGACGACGGGGATCGGCTCGGCGCCATCAATCGGCTGACGGAACTGGATCAAAATGTGGGAGCAAGCCCCCTCCCACATTTGACCTGCGTACGGCGCAAGATTTAAGCCGGTTGATCCAGCGCCAGCTCAACCCCCAACTGCCGCGACAGGCACGGCCAGCGCTTCCAGGCGGCCTCGGTGTTCGGACTTTTCAGTTGCTCGCGATACGCTTCCACCGACTCCAGCGCAAAACTCTCGTCGTTAAGCATCTCATCCACCGCCAGATGCACAGCTTCGTCCAACTGATTGGCGAAATCTTCACCGATCAACTGATGGGCTATCACGTTGGCCACGGTGGTATCCGCCGGAATCAACGGCTGGCCGAAATGCTTGATATACACATCGTTTACTTCTTCCACCAGACGATGGGCCAGATAGGCCTCGTCCAACAGACTGTCCAGGCCTTCGTGGCCTGCCAGGATCGCCGGAGGCTGCAGAAAGAAATGCTCGGCAATTTTCAGCACCGGCTTGATCTGGCTTTCGATCCCGGCTTCGCGAGCCACGTCATTGGCAGCATCGAGCAACTCCGGGACGAGGTCGATGTAGGCGGTGACAAAGCGGGCCATGACCACGTTGCGATCACCCTCAGCCAGGGAAATGGCTGCATGCAGGTGCGGCAATTGTGTTTCAAGTTGCAGGGCAAGCTGGCCCGTTTTGGCTTCGTGTTGATGGGCACGGGAAATCTGCTCGCGCAATGCGGCGGTGTTCATGGACGCTCCAGTGATGCGGTGTAGGAAGAAGGAGAAGACAAGGTAGCTCGTTTATACGAGCGCCTAAGACGCATTTGTCATAATTATTTCATGGTTATGCGCGGGTGTTATATCGAATTGCCATCGTTCGTCGGAAAAACGATTCCGCACCCCGGTTTTATTGGGGTTTATCGATCATTTTCGCTCATTTGCCCCTACACATTGCGGGGTTGCCCACCCTGTCTATACTCGGATTTGTAGGCAATTTGCTGATGACGCCAGACTGCATGAGCAGGCGAGGCTAAGCGGTTGTAAGCAGTATGGAAGCCGCTCCCTTCGACGCAGGTGCAAACCGGCGGGATAACAAGAACGATAAGGGGAACCCGCAATGACGCGACATCCACAGGTTTGGATGGGCCTCCTGTTGTGGTCGGTATTCGGCCAGGCACATGCCGCCTGGACAACGAATATGGCGCCAGGGGCGACAGAAGTCAGTCACGCTGTGTTCGACCTGCACATGACCATTTTCTGGATATGTGTGGTGATCGGCATCATCGTGTTTGGCGCCATGTTCTGGTCGATGATGGTGCACCGGCGCTCCACCGGCCAGGTGGCGGCCAAGTTCCACGAGAGCACCACCGTGGAAATCCTCTGGACGGTCGTGCCCCTGCTGATCCTCGTTGCGATGGCTATTCCGGCGACCAGGACCCTGATCAACATCTACGACAGCAGTGAGTCGGATATTGATATTCAGGTCACTGGCTACCAATGGAAGTGGCATTACAAATACCTGGGCCAGGACGTTGAGTTCTTCAGCAACCTGGCCACGCCTGCCGAGCAAATCCATAACCAGGCCACTAAAGGCGAACACTACCTGCTGGAAGTCGATCAGCCGCTGGTGTTGCCGGTGGGTGCCAAGGTGCGTTTCCTGGTCACCGCCGCTGACGTGATCCACTCGTGGTGGGTGCCGGCCTTTGCGGTCAAGCGCGACGCCATCCCCGGGTTCGTCAACGAGGCCTGGACCCGTATCGAGAAGCCTGGCATCTACCGTGGCCAGTGTGCGGAGCTATGCGGCAAGGACCACGGCTTCATGCCCATCGTGGTCGAGGTCAAGTCCAAGGCGACTACGACACCTGGCTCGGCCAGCGCAAGGAAGACGCCGCCAAGCTCAAGGAGCTGACTTCCAAAGAGTGGACGCGCGAAGAACTGGTGGCCCGTGGCGACAAGGTTTATCACACAACGTGCGTGGCCTGTCACCAGGCCGAAGGCCAGGGCCTGCCGCCGATGTTCCCGGCGCTCAAGGGCTCGAAAATCGCCACCGGGCCTGCCGCCGATCACCTGAGCATCGTCTACCACGGCAAGCCCGGCACCGCCATGGCCGCATTCGGCAAGCAACTCTCGGAAGTGGATATCGCCGCCGTAGTGACCTACGAGCGCAACGCCTGGGGCAACAACAAAGGCGACATGGTCACGCCTAAAGACGTGCTGGCCATCAAGCAGGCGGAAAGCAAATGACGCACTTCATTGCGATTGCCTCGACCCGCCCCGCCCATTCGTTTGCAGGAGAACGGCCATGAGCGCTGTAATCGATGACCATGGCCACGCCAGTGACCATGCCCACGGTCCCGCCAAGGGTTTGATGCGCTGGGTGCTGACCACCAACCACAAAGACATTGGCACGATGTACCTGTGGTTCGCCTTCGCGATGTTCCTGCTGGGTGGTTCGTTCGCCATGGTGATCCGTGCCGAGTTGTTCCAGCCCGGCCTGCAGATCGTCGAGCCGGCGTTCTTCAACCAGATGACCACCATGCACGGCCTGATCATGGTGTTCGGCGCGGTGATGCCGGCCTTCGTCGGCCTGGCCAACTGGATGATCCCGTTGATGATCGGCGCGCCCGACATGGCCCTGCCGCGCATGAACAACTTCAGCTTCTGGCTGCTGCCAGCGGCGTTCCTGCTGCTGGTCTCGACGCTGTTCACGCCGGGCGGCGGACCGAACTTCGGCTGGACCTTCTACGCCCCGCTTTCCACCACGTATGCGCCGGAAAGCGTGACGTTCTTCATCTTCGCCATTCACCTGATGGGCATCAGCTCGATCATGGGCGCGATCAATGTGGTCGCCACCATCCTCAACCTGCGCGCCCCCGGCATGACCTTGATGAAAATGCCGCTGTTCGTGTGGACCTGGTTGATTACCGCGTTCCTGCTGATTGCGGTGATGCCGGTGCTGGCCGGTTGCGTGACCATGATGCTCATGGATATCCACTTCGGTACCAGCTTCTTCAGTGCGGCCGGTGGTGGTGACCCGGTGTTGTTCCAGCACGTGTTCTGGTTCTTCGGCCACCCCGAGGTGTACATCATGATCCTGCCGGCCTTCGGCGCCGTCAGCTCGATCATCCCGACCTTCTCGCGCAAGCCGCTGTTCGGCTACACCTCGATGGTCTATGCCACGGCGAGCATCGCGTTCCTGTCGTTTATCGTGTGGGCGCACCACATGTTCGTGGTCGGCATCCCACTGGTGGGCGAGTTGTTCTTCATGTACGCCACGCTGCTGATCGCCGTGCCCACGGGGGTCAAGGTGTTCAACTGGGTCAGCACCATGTGGCAGGGCTCGCTGACGTTCGAGACGCCGATGCTGTTCGCGGTAGCCTTCGTGATTCTGTTCACCATCGGCGGGTTCTCCGGGCTGATGCTGGCGATCGCCCCTGCGGATTTCCAGTACCACGACACCTATTTTGTGGTGGCGCACTTCCATTACGTACTGGTGCCTGGCGCGATTTTCGGGATCTTCGCCTCGGCCTACTACTGGCTGCCGAAATGGACCGGCCACATGTACGACGAAACCCTAGGCAAGCTGCACTTCTGGCTGTCCTTCGTGGGCATGAACATGGCGTTCTTTCCCATGCACTTCGTCGGGCTGGCCGGTATGCCGCGACGAGTGCCGGATTACAACCTGCAGTTCGCCGATTTCAACATGGTGTCGTCGATTGGGGCGTTCATGTTTGGCGCCACGCAGATCTTCTTTTTGTTCATTGTGATCAAGTGCATCCGTGGCGGCGCGCCGGCACCGGCCAAGCCGTGGGATGGCGCCGAAGGCCTGGAGTGGAGCATCCCGTCGCCGGCGCCGTATCACACCTTTACCACGCCACCGGAGGTCAAATGAGCACCGTTCTGTGTCGCGAGCGCGGTCAGTGTGGGAGGGGGCTTGCCCCCGATGGCTATCTCACAGCCAATGATGATGTCGACTGGCACACCGCGATCGGGAGCAAGCC
>NZ_JAFHKI010000009.1 GCF_016937615.1 Pseudomonas lactucae
TTCAGTCACTTATCTATTAACTGACCCACCGCTATCGGGGGCAAGCCCCCTCCCACATTTTATGCCCTGCGGTGTCCTTACAGGTCGCCGTAGCCAAGGGAGCGTAACGCACGCTCATCATCGGACCAGCCACCTTTCACCTTCACCCACAGGTTGAGCATGATCTTGGAGTCGAACAGCAACTCCATGTCTTTGCGTGCTTCGGTGCCGATGCGCTTGATGCGCTCGCCCTTGTCGCCAATGATGATTTTTTTCTGGCCATCACGTTCGACGAGGATCAGCGCATGGATATGCAGGGTCTTGCCCTGCTGCTTGAATTCTTCGATTTCGACGGTGATCTGGTACGGCAGCTCGGCACCCATCTGGCGCATGATTTTCTCGCGTACCAGTTCGGCGGCGAGGAAACGGCTGCTGCGGTCGGTGATCTGGTCTTCCGGGAAGAAGTGCTCGTTCTCCGGCAGGTAACCGGCGATTACGCGCTCCAGGGCTTCGAGGTTATGGCCGTGCTGGGCCGAGATCGGCATGATCTGCGCGTTCGGCAGTTGTTCCTGCAACCAGGTCAGGTGCGGCATCAGTTCGGCTTTGTCTTCGATGCGGTCGGTCTTGTTCAACGCGACGATCAACGGGCCGGTCACATACTGCACACGCTCCAGAACCATCTGGTCTTCGTCGGTCCACTTGGTGCGGTCGACCACGAAGATCACCACGTCGACGTCTTTCAACGCCGCCGAAGCAGTCTTGTTCATGTAGCGGTTCAGGGCTTTCTCGCCGCCTTTGTGCATGCCTGGGGTGTCGACATAGACCGCTTGCACGTTGCCTTCGGTCTTGATGCCCAGCATGTTGTGGCGAGTGGTCTGCGGCTTGCGCGAGGTGATCGCGAGCTTCTGGCCGAGGATGTGGTTGAGCAGTGTCGACTTGCCCACGTTGGGGCGGCCAACGATGGCAACATAGCCACAGCGTGTTGCGGTTGAATCAGTCATGGCCATTCTCCACGCCCAGGGCAATCAGTGCTGCTGCGGCCGCTACCTGTTCGGCAATACGACGGCTCACACCCTGACCTCGGCTTTTTTCATTCAGTAAGGTGATTTCACATTCCACGAAGAACACGCGGCAATGGGGTTCACCCTGGATATCCACCACTTCGTAGCGTGGCAGTTCGCACCCGCGTGATTGCAGGAATTCCTGCAGGCGGGTCTTGGGGTCCTTGTTGGTGTCAACCAGGGTGAGGCTTTCGATCTCGGAGGTCAGCCACGCGGTGACGCGCGCCTTGGCCGCTTCCATGCCGGCATCCAGATAGATCGCACCGATCAGCGCCTCAAGGGCATCGGCCAGGATCGATTCGCGGCGGAAACCACCGCTCTTCAGTTCACCGGACCCCAGGCGCAGATACTCACCCAGGCCAAAACCACGGGCCAGCACGGCCAGGGTTTCGCCTTTCACCAGGCGTGCGCGCAGGCGCGATAACTGGCCCTCACGGGCCTGCGGGAACCGCTCGAACAGCGCCTCACCGGCGACAAAATTAAGGATGGCATCACCGAGAAATTCCAGGCGCTCGTTATTGCGCCCTGCAAAACTGCGGTGTGTGAGGGCAAGGACCATCAATTCCTGGTCCTTGAAGGTGTAGCCGAGCTGGCGCTCGAGACGACTGAGAGAAACGGTCACGGTTTATCCATAGTGAGTTGGTGGCACCGGCGGCCATCGACGATTGACGCAGTGTTCAAATTCAAATCCTGATGGGTGTTGCATGAGGCAGGGCCGATTTGTCCCCACCCCAGAAAAGCATTCGGCGCTGTGTTCACAGCGCCGTCTGTATTACTTGATCAACCCGACCCGCGAGAAGTTCGGCAGGTGGCTGAGTTTGGGTTCCGGCCAGCTCATCCAGACCGCGAAAGCCTTGCCGACAATATTCTCGTCGGGGACCATGCCCTGCAGCTCCTTGGGAATGGTTGAATCGTCCCAGTAGCGGCTGTCGTTGGAGTTGTCGCGGTTATCGCCCATCATGAAGTAATGACCGGCCGGGACTTTCCACTGGCCACCCTGCATCGAGCGGCTCATGGCCTTGTGCACCAAGTGCTCGGAAGCGGCGCCCAGTTGTTCCTTGTACACCGCCACATCACCCAGTTGCGGGTCGTATGTGGTGCCGATCATCTGGTCGGTGATCAGCTGATCGTTGACGTACAGATGCTTGTCGTGGGTGTAGCGAACGGTATCGCCGGGCAAGCCGATCACGCGCTTGATGTAGTTGACGCTTGGGTCCGCCGGGTAGCGGAACACCATCACATCGCCGCGCTGCGGGTCGCCGACTTCAATGACTTTCTTGTCGATCACCGGCAGGCGAATCCCGTAGGAAAACTTGTTCACCAGGATGAAGTCGCCCACGTCCAGGGTGGGTTTCATCGACCCCGACGGGATCTGAAACGGCTCCACCAGGAACGAGCGCAACACCAGCACGATGAACAGCACCGGAAAGAACGACTTGCCGTATTCAACCAGCAAAGGCTCTTTGTTCAGCTTTTCGACCACCACGCATCGGGCTGGCTGACGCTGCCCTGATAGGCCGCGATAGCCGAGCGCCGACGCGGGGCGAAGAACACCAGATCGAGCAACGCCAGGATGCCGCAAACGGCAACGGCGATGACCAGCAACAGCGGGAAATTTAGTGACATAGGACCTAACTATCCAACCTGAGCACCGCAAGGAAGGCTTCTTGTGGAATTTCCACGTTGCCCACTTGCTTCATGCGTTTTTTACCGGCCTTTTGCTTCTCAAGCAGCTTGCGCTTACGGCTTACGTCACCGCCGTAGCATTTGGCCAGTACGTTCTTTCTGAGAGCCTTGACGGAGGTCCGCGCAATGATCTGCCCGCCAATGGCGGCCTGGATCGCAACGTCGAACATCTGGCGCGGAATCAGTTCTTTCATCTTTTCGGTCAACTGGCGCCCTTTGTAGTGCGCGTTGTCCTTGTGCACGATCAGTGCCAGTGCATCGACCTTGTCGCCGTTGATCAACACATCCAGCTTCACCAGATTAGCCGACTGATAACGATCGAAATGGTAATCCAGCGAAGCATAGCCGCGACTGGTGGATTTGAGACGGTCGAAGAAGTCCAGGACCACTTCGTTCATCGGCAAATCGTAGGTCACTTGCACCTGGGTACCGAGGAACAGCATGTCGTGCTGTACGCCACGCTTTTCGATACACAGGGTAATGACGTTGCCCAGGTGTTCCTGCGGCACAAGAATATTGGCCCGCACGATCGGCTCGCGCATGTCTTCAATCGAGGACAGGTCTGGAAGCTTGGACGGGTTGTCGACGTAAATCGTTTCACCGTTCTTCAGCAACAGCTCGAAAATAACGGTTGGCGCGGTGGTGATCAGGTCCAGGTCGTATTCGCGCTCAAGGCGCTCCTGGATGATCTCCATGTGCAGCATGCCGAGGAAGCCGCAGCGGAAGCCGAAGCCCAGGGCGTCGGAGCTTTCCGGGGTGTACTGCAACGACGAATCGTTGAGGGTGAGCTTTTGCAGGGCTTCGCGGAAGTCTTCGAAGTCGTCGGAGCTGACCGGGAACAGGCCGGCGTAGACCTGCGGCTGGATACGCTTGAAGCCCGGCAGTACATCGACGTCAGGGGTGGAGCTCAGGGTCAGGGTGTCACCGACCGGGGCACCGTGAATGTCCTTGATGCCGGCGATGATGAAACCGACTTCACCGGCTTTCAGATCAACGGTGGCGGTGTGTTTCGGGTTGAATACACCGACGCTGTCCACCAGGTGGATCTTGCCGGTGGATTTGACCAGGATCTTGTCGCCCTTCTTCACACGGCCATGGCGCACGCGGACCAGGGAAACAACGCCAAGGTAGTTGTCGAACCAGGAGTCGATGATCAACGCTTGCAGCGGATCTTCGATATTGCCGGTGGGCGCGGGGATGGTCTTGACCAGGCGTTCGAGCACTTCGTCGACGCCCAGGCCGGTCTTGGCGCTGCACTCGACGGCGTCAGTGGCGTCAATGCCGATGATTTTTTCGATTTCTTCTTTGACGCGATCCGGATCGGCCTGTGGCAGGTCGATCTTGTTCAGCACCGGCATGACTTCCAGGCCTTGCTCGATCGCGGTGTAGCAGTTGGCCACGGACTGGGCTTCCACGCCCTGCCCCGCGTCCACGACCAGCAGCGCGCCTTCGCAGGCCGCCAGGGAGCGGCTGACTTCATAGGTGAAGTCGACGTGGCCGGGGGTATCAATGAAGTTCAGCTGGTACTTGATACCGTCTCTGGCGGTGTAATACAGGGTAACGCTGTGGGCCTTGATGGTGATCCCGCGCTCGCGTTCGAGGTCCATGGAGTCCAGTACCTGGGCTTCCATTTCACGCTCGGCAAGGCCGCCGCACATCTGGATGAATCGATCGGCCAGCGTCGACTTACCATGGTCAATGTGGGCGATGATGGAGAAATTGCGGATATGACTCAAATCACTCACGGATCAACACTCAAAAAGGCTGCAGGCAGATTGCCCGCTGAAAAATAGCCGGGAATTGTACCTGATGCTCGGGCCAGACGTCATCTTTGCTGACCAGAACAAAAATGCCCCACTCATTCGAGCGGGGCATTTTTTGTGCATAAGCGCGGTATCAACCGGCCCGGCGCAACAGCCAGAAGCCGGCCAGGGCGCAGATGGTGGTGGGCACCAACACCGCAAACAGCGGCGAGAAACCGAATACCAGGCTCAAGGGGCCGAGCAAGTTCTGGGCGATCTGGAAGGTAAAGCCCACTAATACGCCGGTAAATACTCGCTGACCGAGAGTCACCGAACGTAGCGGGCCGAAGACGAACGAGATCGCCATCAGCACCAGCGCAGCGGTCACTACCGGCTGCAGCACCTTGACCCAAAATGCCAGCCAGTAGCGGCCGTTGTTCAGGCCCTGGTCCTTGAGGTAATGGATATAGCTCCACAAGCCGGAGATCGGCAGGCTTTCGGGAATCATCACCACCGTATTGAGCAATTCCGGCTTAAGCGAGATACCCCACTCTTCGCTCGGCACGTTGATCACTTCGGTGCTGGCCTGGATACCTTGGCCGACATTGCGGAAATAAGTCGTGGTGATGTCAGTCAGTTGCCATTTTTCATTACTGTACTGCGCACTTTTGGCGAAACTGGACGACAGCATATGTCGCTCTTTGTCGAACCTGTAGCGCGTGACGCCAATCAACAGTCCGCCGGGCTGAACAGCGTTGATGTGGATGAACTCATCCCCCTGGCGGTGCCACAGGCCGTGCTTGGCGCTTTGCGCATCGCCCGAACCCTGGGCCAGGGCGCGATTGGCCTGGGCTGTGGCTTCGGCCGGCGGCGCCACGTATTCGCCGATCAGCACGCTGCAGACCATCAGTAACAGCATGGGCTTCATGACCGCCCAGACGATACGGCCGATGGACACACCGGCGGCACGCATGATCGTCAGTTCGCTGTTGCTGGCCAGACTGCCCAGGCCGATCAGGCAGCCGATCAGTGCGGCCATCGGCATCATCTCGTAGAGACGTCGCGGGGCGGTGAGGAGCACGTAGTTCAGCACGTTCCATACGGTGTAGCTGTCATTGATGCTTTTCATTTCATCAACCATGGCGAACAGCGATGCCAGGCCGATAATGATGCCAAGTACGGCCAGGATGGCGATCAGTACACTGCTGCCGATGTAGCGGTCGAGCTTAACCACGAGCCATCTCCTTCATACTGCGACGACTCTGCATCTTCAAGCGCAACGGCTCCCAATAAAGCAGAGCCAAGCCAACGGCCAGGAATATCGCGTGAACCCACCATAAGCCGAGCACGAGCGGGGTCTTGCCATTCTCCAGCCAACCACGGGCATAAGTCAGTAATGTCAGGTAGGTCATATACAGCAGGATGGCCGGCAACAGCTTGAGGAAGCGGCCCTGACGCGGGTTGACCCGGGACAGCGGCACGGCCATCAAGGTCACGATGAACACCAGCAGCGGCAGGGAAATACGCCATTGCAGCTCGGCGATGGAGCGCAGCTCCTGACTGCCGAACAGCGACGCCGTCGGCAACGCGTCGCGGTCGGTCACCTCTTCACTGATATCCGGCCGTGCGAGCATGACGCCATAGGTGTCGTACTTGATCGCCCGATAGTCCGCCAGACCAGGGCTGCCGTCATAGCGATAGCCGTTTTCCAGGACCAGGTAACGGCTGCCATCGGGGCGCACTTCCTGGCGCCCGCTGTCGGCCACCAGAATTGAAATACCACGGTCTTTCTGGTTCTCGCCCTGGTTTTTCTGAGAAATAAACACACCGCCGAGGTTGGCGCGGTCATCGGTCATGGTTTCGGTGTAAGTCACCCGCGTACCGTCGTTGAGCGCTTGGAAGCGTCCCGGCTCGAGCGTGTCGAACTCGGTCATCGCATCCTGCTTGTTCAGCAACAACTGGAACTGCATGGCACCCTGGGGCGCCAGGCTCAGGCTCAACCAGGCCATCACCAGGGCAACGCCGGCGGCCGGAATCATCGTCATGCCCAGCAGGCGCTGCTGGCTCATGCCGGTGGCCGAGAGCACGGTCATTTCACTTTCGAGGTACAACCGGCCGTAGGCCAGCAGGATGCCGAGGAACAGGCCCAGCGGCAGGATCAGCTGCAAAAAGCCCGGCAGACGAAACCCCATGATCAGGAACAGCGAGCCTGGATCCAGAGCGCCGGAAGCGGCCTGGGCAAGGTATTTGACGAAACGACCACTCATGATGATGACCAGCAATACCGCACTCACGGCACTCAGGGTCAACAGGACTTCGCGGGACAGATAACGGAAGACAATCAAACCAGACACTCCAGGGTTGTCAGGCTAAGGCGGCCAAACAAGCAAGCATACCGAGTCAGCCCGTTTACACAGGGCCGGCTAAAAAGATGGCGCATTATCCTGTGATTGACCGCGCCTGTCACTGCGCAACCTCACGCGCATGCACAAAGGCTGCGCCAAGGGTTGTCAGGCTCCTCCGGCGAGGTTCAAACTGCGGCCTTTGTCGCTGGCGGTTTACAAAGGCTGCCACGCTTTAAAGCCTGGGGACACACGCCAGGCTCACAGACCTTTATAAGGGACCCGAACATGGAATTGGTTGTAAAAAGCGTTAGCCCCGAAACGTTGAAGACCGCCACCCTCGTGGTCGCCATCGGCGAAGGCCGCACGCTCGGCGTGGCCGCCAAGCAAGTCGACGAGCTCAGCGGCGGCGCCATCAGCGCCGTGCTCAAGCGCGGCGACCTGGCCGGCAAAGTCGGCCAGAGCCTGCTGCTGCATAGCCTGCCCAACCTCAAGGCCGATCGCGTATTGCTGGTGGGCGTGGGCAAGGACGCCGAGCTGGGCGACCGCCCGTTCCGCAAGATCGTCAGCGCCATCCTCGGCACCCTCAAGGGCCTGGGCGGCGGCGACGCGGTACTGGCACTGGACGAAGTCGTCGTCAAAGGCCGCGACAGCTACGGCAAGACCCGCCTGTTGGCCGAGTCGCTGGTAGACGGCGGCTATACCTTCGACCAGTTCAAGAGCCAGAAAGCCGAACCCCGCGCACTGAAGAAAATCACCCTGCTGACCATCAAGGCCGCCCAGGCTGAAGTCCAGCGCGCCGTGACCCACGCCACCGCCATTGCCAACGGCATGTCGTTTACCCGCGACCTGGGCAACCTGCCGCCGAACATCTGCCACCCGACCTTCCTGGGCGAACAGGCCAAGGCACTGGGTAAAGAATTCAAGGGCCTGAAAGTTGAAGTCCTGGACGAGAAAAAGATCAAGGAACTGGGCATGGGCTCGTTCTATGCCGTGGGCCAGGGCAGCGACCAGCCGCCACGCCTGATCGTGATGCAATACAACGGCGGCAAGAAGTCCGAGAAGCCTTACGCCCTGGTGGGTAAAGGCATCACCTTCGACACCGGCGGCATCAGCCTCAAGCCAGGCCTGGGCATGGATGAGATGAAGTACGACATGGGCGGCGCCGCCAGCGTGTTCGGCACCCTGCGCGCCGTGCTGGAACTCAAGCTGCCGATCAACCTGGTGTGCATCCTGGCTTGCGCCGAGAACATGCCGAGCGGCGGCGCTGCTCGCCCAGGCGACATCGTCACCACCCTGAGCGGCCAGACCGTAGAAATCCTCAACACCGACGCCGAAGGGCGCCTGGTGCTGTGCGATGCCCTGACCTACGCCGAGCGCTTCAAGCCGCAGGCGGTGATCGATATCGCGACCCTGACCGGCGCGTGCGTCGTTGCCTTGGGCGCCCACACCTCAGGCCTTCTGGGCAACAACGACGAGTTGATCGAGCAACTGCTCAGCGCTGGCAAGGCCGCCGACGACCGCGCCTGGCAACTGCCGCTGTTCGATGAGTATCAGGAACAGCTGGACAGCCCGTTCGCCGACATCGCCAACATCGGCGGCCCGAAAGCCGGCACCATCACCGCCGCCTGCTTCCTGTCGCGCTTTGCCAAGAACTTCAACTGGGCGCACCTGGACATCGCCGGCACCGCCTGGACCAGCGGCGGCAAGGACAAGGGTGCCACCGGCCGTCCGGTTCCACTGCTGACCCAGTACCTGCTGGATCGCGCCAAGGCCTGACAATGAAGACCCCGGGGCGGTTGCATTTATAACCGCCCTGGACTTCAGGAACCGCAATGACCCAAGTCGACTTCTATATATTGCCCAGCGCCGACCCGCTCGCGCGCCTGGACTTTGCCTGCAAGCTCACCGAAAAAGCCTGGCGCATGGGCCACCGCATCTACCTGCATTGCAGCGATGCCGCCCAACGCGACGAGCTCGATGCCCGCCTGTGGCGCTTCAAGGGTGAAAGCTTCGTGCCCCACGGTCCCGCGGAATCCGAACCCGACGGCCTGATAGTGCTGGGTTTGGGCGACCATTGCGGCGACCACCATGACCTGCTGGTCAACCTGGACCTGAAAGTACCGCCCTTTGCCAAGGCCTTCGCCCGCGTGGCGGAAGTGGTGGTGGAAGATCCGGCTATTCGTCAGGCCGCGCGGGAGAGTTTCCGTTTCTACCGCGAACAGGGCTATCCTTTGCAAGATCACCGGCTACAACGACTTTGAGCACACGATGGACACTTCCAACCCCTTAAAAAAAGATGATCACCTGCTGGACGACCTCGAGTCGATCCGCAAGTTGCTGGGTGATGACGACTTGCAACCGCCACTGTTGACCGAACAGGCCGATGGCGAGGTACAGATTCCGCTGTTGTTCGACATGGTGGGCGGCAAGCCAGCCCCCGCACCGGTCGAGTCGCCCGCCGTAGAAGCGCCCCCCGTTGCCGCCGCCGAGAAAACCCAGGACGCCCTGCTGCTGCACCTGGACAACGAACTGCGCGCCGCCGCACAACTGATCATGCAAGACGTGATCGACGACTTTGCCCCGCATATCGAAACCGAAATCAAGCGCCGGATGGATGCGCGGATGGAGCGGCTGATCGCCGCAGCCACAAGTAACTAGCTATAAGCTGCAAGTGAGAGCACTGCGACCCGCTTGCTGCTTGCAGCTTATAGCTTGCAGCTGCCTCACCCCTTATACTTGCCGGCTTTCCTGAATAAATGCCAACTAGGGTCCCGCCGCGCATGGATAAGACCTACCAGCCGCACGCTATTGAAACTTCCTGGTACAACACCTGGGAGTCCGAGAACTATTTCGCTCCGCAAGGTGCGGGCGAGTCCTACACCATCATGATTCCGCCACCGAACGTCACTGGCAGCCTGCACATGGGCCATGGCTTCAACAATGCGATCATGGATGCGTTGATCCGTTTCCGCCGCATGCAGGGTCGCGACACCCTGTGGCAGCCTGGCACCGACCACGCCGGCATCGCCACGCAGATGCTGGTGGAGCGTCAACTCGAAGCCATCGGCCAGAACCGTCACGACCTGGGTCGCGAGAAATTCCTGGAAAAAGTCTGGGAATGGAAAGACCAGTCCGGCGGCAATATCAGCCGTCAGATCCGTCGCCTGGGTTCGTCCGTCGACTGGAGCCGCGAGCGCTTCACCATGGACGACGGCCTGTCCGAAGCCGTGAAAGAAGCCTTCGTGCGCCTGCATGAAGACGGCCTGATCTACCGAGGCAAACGCCTGGTCAACTGGGACACCAAGTTGCACACGGCGATTTCCGACCTCGAAGTGGAAAACCACGACGAGAAAGGTTTCCTGTGGAATCTCAAGTACCCGTTGGCCGACGGCGCCAAGACCGCCGAAGGCAACGACTACCTGATCGTCGCCACCACCCGCCCGGAAACCATGCTGGGTGACGCCGCCGTCGCGGTTAACCCGAACGACGAGCGTTACCAGGCACTGATCGGCAAGTTCGTCGAATTGCCGCTGGTTGGCCGTCGCATCCCGATTATCGCGGACGATTACTGCGACCCTGAATTCGGCACCGGCTGCGTGAAAATCACCCCGGCCCACGATTTCAACGACTACGAAGTCGGCAAGCGTCACAACCTGCCGTTGCTGAACATCTTCGACAAAAATGCCGCTGTCCTGCCGGCCTGCCAGGTGTTCAACCTGGACGGTACGCTGAACGAGAGCATCGACGGCCAGATCCCGGCCGAATACGCCGGCCTTGACCGTTTTGAAGCGCGCAAGCAGATCGTGGCCGCCTTCGACGCCGCCGGTTTGCTGGTGAGCGTCGATGACCACGGCCTCAAAGTGCCGAAGGGCGACCGCTCCGGCACCGTGATCGAGCCGTGGCTGACCGACCAGTGGTACGTGTCCACCAAGCCGCTGGCCGAGCCTGCGATTGCCGCCGTGGAAGATGGCCGTATCCAGTTCGTGCCTAAACAGTACGAGAACATGTACTTCTCGTGGATGCGCGACATCCAGGATTGGTGCATCAGCCGTCAACTGTGGTGGGGCCACCGCATTCCGGCCTGGTACGACGAGTCGGGCAAGGTCTACGTGGGCCGCGACGAAGCCGAAGTGCGTGCCAAGCACAACCTTGGCGCGGACGTTGCGCTGCAACAGGACAACGACGTACTGGACACCTGGTTCAGTTCGGGCCTGTGGACGTTCTCGACCCTGGGCTGGCCGCAGCAGACTGAATTCCTCAAGAAATTCCACTCCACCGACGTACTGGTCACCGGCTTCGACATCATCTTCTTCTGGGTTGCCCGGATGATCATGCTGACCATGCACTTGGTGAAAAACGAAGACGGCACCCCGCAGGTACCGTTCAAGACCGTGTATGTGCACGGCCTGGTGCGCGATGGCCAGGGCCAGAAGATGTCCAAGTCCAAGGGCAACGTACTGGACCCATTGGATATCATCGACGGCATCGACCTGGAAACCCTGGTGCAGAAACGCACCTCGGGCCTGATGCAGCCGAAACTGGCGAAAAAGATCGAGAAGCAGACCCGCGACGAATTCGCCGACGGCATCGCCAGCTACGGCACCGACGCCCTGCGTTTCACCTTCTGCTCGCTGGCGTCCACCGGTCGCGACATCAAGTTCGACATGGGCCGCGTCGAAGGCTATCGCAACTTCTGCAACAAGATCTGGAACGCCGCGCGCTATGTGCTGGATAAAGGCGAAGACTGCGGCCAGAACGGCGAAGCGTATGAACTGAGCCTGGCCGACCGCTGGATCATCTCGCAGCTGCAACGCACCGAAGCCGAAGTGACCCGCCAGCTCGACCAGTTCCGTTTCGACCTGGCCGCTCAGGCCTTGTACGAGTTCATCTGGAACCAGTATTGCGACTGGTACCTGGAGTTGTCCAAGCCGGTGCTGTGGGACGAAAACGCGCCGGTCGAACGCCAGCGTGGCACACGTCGTACCCTGGTGCGCGTACTGGAAGTGGCGCTGCGCCTGGCGCATCCGTTCATGCCGTTCATCACCGAAGAAATCTGGCAGCGCCTCGCGCCGCTGGCCGGTATCGAAGGCAAGACCATCATGCTGCAGCCTTGGCCGGTGGCCAACGAGGCACGTATCGATGAGGCGGCCGAAAGCGATATCGAATGGCTCAAGACCCTGATGCTCGGCACGCGCAACATCCGCGCCGAGATGAACATTGGGCCGGGCAAGCCACTGGCGGTGTTCGTGAAGAACGCCAGCGTCGAGGACCAGCGTCGCCTCAGCGAGAACGACGCCCTGCTCAAGAAGCTGGCGAAGCTGGAGTCGATCACCGTATTGGCCGAAGGCGCCGAAGCACCGCTGTCCGCCACCGCACTGGTCGGCGACATGGAAGTGCTGGTACCAATGGCCGGCCTGATCGACAAGGGCGCGGAACTGGCCCGTCTCGACAAGGAGATTGCGCGCCTGCAAGGCGAAGTGCAGCGCGTGGGCGGCAAGCTGTCCAACGCGGCATTCGTCGACAAGGCGCCGGCGGAAGTGATCGAGAAAGAACGCGCCAAGTTGGCCGAGGCCGAACAGGCTTTGGGCAAGCTGGCCGAGCAACATGCGCGGATTTCCAGCCTGTAAGGCTTGAGCCGCGTGAAAAAAGAGACCTTCGGGTCTCTTTTTTTTGCCCGAAATTCCCCGGTGCCTGGCTGACAATACACCCCATGTGGGAGGGGCTTGCCCCCGATAGCAGTGTGTCGGCAACCTACAAATTGGCTGGTACACCGCTATCGGGGGCAAGCCCCCTCCCACATTTGACCGAGTTCTCCTCGGGAATGTGTGACAATGCCCGCCACTTTGAGCCAACACCAGAATCATCATGACCGCCCCCAGCACACCCAAACCTCCGCGCAAGAAGCCTAAAACCGCAACCCCGGCCAAGCCCGTGGTCCCGCGCAAAGAGGCCACTCTGCACCCACGCAACCGCCACACAGGCCGTTACGACTTCCCGGCGCTGATCAAGACCACGCCGGAGCTGGCGCAGTTCGTGATTCTCAACCCCTACGGCAAGGAAAGCATCGACTTCGCCAGCCCGGATGCGGTGCGGGTATTCAACCGGGCGTTGCTCAAGTCGTTCTATGGCATCCAGCATTGGGATATCCCGGCGGATTACCTGTGCCCGCCAGTGCCGGGGCGTGCCGACTACGTGCATTTCCTCGCCGACCTGCTGGCAAGCACCAATGACGGCAAGATCCCGCGGGGTTCAATCGTCAAGGTGCTGGACATCGGCATGGGCGCCAACTGCGTCTATCCGCTGATCGGCTACATGGAATACCGCTGGAATTTCCTCGGTTCGGAAGTCGACCCTATCGCCGTAGCCGCCGCCAAGGCCATCGTGCAGTCCAACGACCTGAGCAAGGTCATCCAACTGCGCCAGCAACCCAACCCCAAGCACATCCTGCTGGGTCTGCTGGAGCCGGCCGAGCGCTTCGACTTGACCATGTGCAACCCGCCGTTCCATGCGTCCATGGACGAAGCGACCAAGGGCAGCGAACGCAAGTGGCGCGCCCTGGGCAAGGCCGACCCGAAACGCAAGTTGCCGGTGCTGAACTTCGGTGGCCAATCGGCCGAGCTGTGGTGTGAAGGTGGCGAAGCGCGCTTTGTGACGCAGTTGATCGCCGAGAGCGCGCATTTTGCCCACAAGGTGCTGTGGTTCAGCACCCTGGTGTCAAAAGCGTCGAACTTGCCGGCGATCGAGACCGCCCTGAAAAAAGCCGGCGTGCTGGAAAGCCAGGTCGTCGAAATGTCCCAGGGCCAGAAGCAAAGCCGTTTCGTCGCCTGGACCTTCCAGACCAAGAACGAACAGCAGATCTGGCGCCAGCGCTGGGTGCGATAAAACCAAATCGCAGGCAACAAAAAACCGTGCCCGAATGACTCCGGAGCACGGTTTTTTTTGCTGCGTCTTACTTGTTAACAGCGTCGGTCAGGCCTTTGGCCACAACCAGCTTGATAACTTTCTTGGCAGCGATTTCGATGGCAGCGCCAGTCGAAGGGTTACGGCCAGTACGGGCAGGACGCTCGGTCACTTTCAGTTTGCCAACGCCTGGCAGAGTGATTTCGCCGCCGTTTTCCAGCTGATCAGCAACAACTTGGCTCAGTTGGTCCAACAGAGCGCGCACGGTGGTTTTCGGTGCGTCTACTGCTTCAGCCAGGTCAGCGATCAGTTGGTCTTTAGTAATAGCCATTGTGGTGTTCCTTCCCTATCAAATTCATATGGATTGCAGAGTGCAGTGTCAGCCATCGAGCCCGACCGTCTAGGTCTGGCACCCCTGGCTATAACCTTGGAGATCGGGGTTATAGATGCTTGAAACGGGGATTGGTTCGACCTGACAGATGCTGAATGCACGCTTAACGCCGAGACGCGGCGTAAGACGGGGCAAAACTAGCACAGAGACGGGGAAATATCCGCCTCTACCTACCCATTTGGTCAGCTTTATCGCTCTAAACCGTGAAAAAAAGGCATATGCCTCGTCAGAGGAAGGCCAAAACCGCCTTCGAGGGGTGTCTTGGCCAATGGGTGCGGTACACTTGTCGACTTTTCGGGGAGGCCAACCGCTCCCCTTCAACCAGCCGAGAAGCCCATGCCGATCCGTCATTGCATCGTCCACCTGATCGACAAAAAACCCGACGGCACACCCGCAGTTCTCCACGCCCGCGATTCGGAGCTGTCCGAATCGGCCGCCATCGAGAACATGCTTGCCGACCTCAACGAGAGCTACAACGCCAAACAAGGCAAGGCCTGGGGTTTCTTCCATGCCGAGTCCGGCGCGCACCCGTTCAGCGGCTGGTTGAAGGAGTATTTCGACGGTGGCCAGGATTTCACCACGTTCAGCCGCACCGCGGTCGAACACCTGCAGAAGCTGATGGAAGAATCCAACCTTTCCACCGGCGGCCACGTGTTGTTTGCCCATTACCAGCAAGGCATGACCGATTACCTGGCCATCGCCCTGCTGCACCACAGCGAAGGCGTGGCGGTGACCGATGAGCTGGACGTGACCCCGTCCCGTCACCTTGACCTGGGCCAACTGCACCTGGCCGCGCGGATCAACGTGTCCGAATGGCAGAACAACAAGCAGTCCAAACAGTACATTTCGTTTATCAAAGGCAAGAACGGCAAGAAGGTCTCGGAGTACTTCCGCGACTTTATCGGCTGCCAGGAAGGCGTCGACGGCCCGGGCGAGACCCGCACCCTGCTCAAGGCCTTCAGTGACTTCGTTGAAAGCGAAGACCTGCCGGACGAATCCGCCCGCGAAAAAACCAAGACCCTGGTGGACTACGCCAGCAGCCAGGCCAAACTCGGCGAGCCCATGGGGCTGGAAGAGCTGTCGGGGTTGATCGATGAAGATCGGCCTAAAGCGTTCTACGACCATATCCGCAACAAGGATTACGGCCTGTCGCCGGAAATCCCGGCGGATAAGCGCACCCTCAACCAGTTCCGTCGCTTCACCGGCCGCGCCGAGGGCCTGTCGATCAGCTTTGAAGCGCACCTGCTGGGCGACAAGATCGAATACGACGAAGCTGCCGGCACCTTGATCATCAAGGGCCTGCCGACCCAACTGACCGATCAGCTCAAGCGCCGTAACTGATGCTGGGCGGGGTGCTGAAGAAAGTCCTGCTGGTGTTGCTGGTCGTGGCGGTGATCCAGAACTGGGGCAAGATCGAGCGGGTGTTCAACCCCTCGCAGGTGGTGCCGGAACAGGTACGCGCGTCGGCACGCGTGGTGCTCTACGCCACCGCGTGGTGCGGCTACTGCAAGCAGATCCGCCGCTTTCTGGACCAGAAAGGCATTCCCTACCGGGCGGTCGATATCGAGAAGGACGCCCTGGCGCGCAAGGCCTATGAGGCGCTGGGCGGCGGTGGAATTCCGTTTGTGGACGTGAACGGGACGCTGATTCGCGACTACAACCCGGATGCGATCATGGCGGCGCTGAAGTAGTCAGCGCACCACGATCATCCGCCCCAGCAGCTTGTGCTGCTCAAACCCCAGCACCGCCTGCAACGCGTTCAACACCGCTTGCGGATCTTTGCTCGGGAAACTGCCGCTGACACGCCTGGCGCCCATCTCTTCGTTGAGCAGCAGAATGCGCCCAGGGTAGTAACGAGCCAAATCCTTGATCACATCGGCCAACGGCGCCTTGTAATAGGTGAGCCATCCATCACGCCAGGCCAGGCGCGACTCGCTGTCCACCGCCTGCAGCGGCCCAGCCAGACCGTCGGCGTAGGCCACTTGCTGGCCTGCCGTGAGGATTTTCTGCCGGGCCTGTTTCGACGGCGTCACGCCCACTCGCCCCGACAGCACTGTGACCTCGGCCCCCACCGGCTGCAGGCGCACCTCAAACTGCGTCCCCAACACCCGTGCCTCCCCACCGCCCGCCGCCACTACAAAGGACTCGCCGGTGTGGCTCACGCTGAAGAAACCGGCGCCACGACGCAGTTGGATATGCCGCTCGCCATGGCTGAAATCCACGGCAATCGCGCTGTCGGCGTCGAGGGTGACCTGGGACTGGTCGGCCAGGGTGACAGTCTTCAATTCCCCCGCGCCGTGACGTAATCGGCGCCCAAGTCATCGACCCAGCGCGACGGCTGCCAACCGGCACCCATCGACACCATCAGCAGCAGGCACGCCGCCATGGCCAAAGCGCCGGCCCCGCGCACGGCACGCGAGCGCTTGGACGTATTCATCGCATTGAGGTAGCCCTGCAGCGCCAGGGCTTCTTCGTCCGCCAGTCTACGCGCGGGTTGCTCGCTCAGTTCCCACAACACCTGAGCCTGGGCATATGCCTCGGCATGGGCGGGATCAGCACGCAGCCAACGGCTGAACGTGGCCTGGTCGCCGCTGCTGGGCTGGTCGTGCAGCAGGCTCAACCAGGCCAGCGCGGCGTGTTCCTGATCGGGCGTGGGAGTGACGTTCACGGTGCTTTCCCTGGCGTGCGTGGGGGCGATGGCTCACGAAGGCTGGCCTTGCAGGCTTCGAGGGCACGCATCATATGTTTTTCCACGGCGCTTTGGGACAGCCCCATGGCCTTGGCGATTTGCGCATACTTGCGGCCGTGGATACGGTTGAGCAGGAAAATCTGGCGTGTGCGCTCGGGCAGGCTGCGCAAGGCAGCTTCGACATGGCGCAAATCGTTGCCCGCCTCCAGTGCGGCCTGGGGTTCGCAGCCCTGGTTGTCCTGCTGCTCGGGCAACCAGCCTTCACTGCTGCGCGCCCGCGCGCCTTCGCTGCGCAGGTGGTCGATGGCGATATTGCCGGCGCAGCGCAGCAGATAGGTGCTGAGCTCTTCGACCTGCACCAGCGGCCGGCGCCAGAAGCGCAGGAACAGGTCCTGCACCAGGTCGGCCGCCGTGGCGCGGCAGCCCACGCGTCGGCTCACCAGGGCTTCCATCTGCGAACGCTGGGACAAAAACACCTGCAGGAAATACGCACGCCCGCCCGTCGCGTCAGCCTGCGGGCTGTCCTGGGGTTCGGATGGGGGGCTGATCATCATGGCAGGGCCCAGAGGGCGGCAAAGGCCGCGACAGGGCTGGTCAGCAGGCCGACCCCCGCGAGGATCAAGGCCAGCCTTGGCCGATACGGCAACAACAGCACCAGCAGCAGTGCGCTGAGCATCAACACCGCGCACCACTCCACCAGGCCCTGGGCCCAACCGGTAGCACTCACGGCGGGCCAGATCGCAAGGGCCAGCAGCAACCCTCCCGCCACACGCAACCCCAGGCGCCGACGCGGTGTTGGCTTGCTGTGCAGCAGTTCACCGTGATGGCGGTCTGTGGCCAGGCACAACGCGGTAAACCCGGCGTAGCACATCAAGAGCGCGAGCAACATTCAGTTCGCCTCCTGCTTGAGCTGCAGCGGGCGCGTGCGTTGCGCCTTGGGCTGCGACGCCGCGCGGTGCTGCATCTTCCAGGCCGCCCAGGCGAGAAACACGCCGCTGGCCAGGCAGGTCAGGTCGAAGCCGGCCATCGCCCAGTCGCCCCTGGCAAGAGATACGCCCAGATGTTGATGCGTGGTGAGGGCATTGAGCAGCGGCACCGCCATAAACAGCAGTGCAGCAAAGCGCAATTGCTCCACCCACGCCTGGCGACCACGACGCAGGACGGCGTGCAACAGGCTCAGGCCCCAGGCGATAAAAAAGGTCTGCACCTCCCAGCCGGAACGCTCGGCGAAGCTTACCGGCAGCAGACGGTTGGCCCAGAAGAACGCCGCGATGGCGATCAACAACCCGCACATGCTGGCAATGTTCAGCACTTCCACCAGCCGCAGCTCGAACGGCATCACAGCGGTCTTGGCGTGCTTGAGCTGGCGCTTGCCCAGCCAGAGCACCAGCCCGGTGCCGATCATCGCCGTGCCCGCCAGGCCGCAGATAAAGTACAACCAGCGCAACACCGGGCCGGCGAAATGGCCCATGTGCAGACCGAAGAACCCGCCGGCGATGACCGTCGCAGCGACGGTTCACCGCTGACCCGCAGCAACTGGCCAGTAGTGCCGTTGAATTGCACGACGCTGCCGAAGTCATGCACCACATTGTCGGAACCGGCGCGGAACACATTGACCGACGCGTTCACATCACTCGGGTTATTCACCGCGATACGCCCGACTTCTCCACCCGCCCACTGCGCCCGCGCCTGCTCGTACATCGGCAGCAGCGCCAGCAACTTGCCCGGCACACCCTGAGCCGGTGCGTTGTCGGTGGCGGGGAATAACTCGCTGAAGAAGGCGCGTGTATCCCCTTCATAGGCAGCCAGGATCGGCGCCGGCATCACCATGTTCATAAAGATCACCAGGCTGCTGTAGGTGATCATCAGGTGGAATGGCAGTACCAGCACACCCGCCGCGTTATGCCCGTCGAGCCAGGAACGCTGGCCTTTGCGGGGACGGAAGGTGAAGAAGTCCTTGAAGATTTTCTTGTGGGTAATGATGCCGGTGATCAGTGCCACGAACATCGCCATTGCCGCGACAGTGGCCAGCCAGCGCCCCCAGGGGTAAGGCATTTGCAACTCGTAGTGGAAACGGTAGAAAAACTCGCCGCCTTTGCTCTCACGGGCCGCTACGGCCTGCCCACTGGCGGGGTCGAGGTTTTTGCGACTGAAATTGCCGCGCTTGCCGGGGTCGAGCTTGTCTTGCCACATCACCGACAGGCCGGGGTCGCGGCTATTTGGCAGGATGATGATCCAGCGCGCGGCGGTGGGCGCGACGTGTTGCAGGTAGTTTTGCGCGACGCTGAGGCTGCGTGCATCGTCCCGCGGATAGGCCGGCACTTCGGGCTGCATCCAATGGCTGATCTCCTGCTTGAAATAGGCCAGCGTGCCCGTCAGGAAAATCGCAAACAGCAGCCAGCCAAAAACCAATCCGACCCAGGTGTGCAACCAGGCCATGGCTTGGCGAAATCCCTCTTTCATGCTCGCGTCATCCACACGCCTACACCCGCCAGGGTGGCAAACGCCGCGCTCGGCAGCATCACGCCAGCCCAGGCGCGCCATGCCGTACGGCAGGCAAAGCACCACAGTACCGCCAACAGGTAGTACGCAAACGAACTCAGCATCCCGGTGATCACCGCATCCGCGCGGGAGACGGGCAGCCACAATGCCAGGCAGATACCGGCCAGGGACGCCATCAGATAGCCGCCGACGACCGCGGCCAGTACACGCGAGGCGACGGCGAAGCGATAAGCAAGGGGCAATGAGGGTCTGCTTTTCATACGGGAGGCGCCAGGGTGATCAGTGCGCAATATTAATGATAAATATTCTCACAAGCAAAACAGAACGGATGAAGCACCCCGCCAAGCAGATTGCCGAACCTGGTCCGGCACCCTACAATGAGAACAATTCTTGTTCTCTAGAGCTTGTCGAGGCTTGTGGAGTGTTCCTGTTGAGCCCGTCCAACACCGTCGAAGTCCTGTACAACGACCATCACCACTGGCTCACCGGCTGGTTGCGACGCAAACTCGGCTGCCCGGAAAGTGCCGCCGACCTGGCGCAAGACACCTTCATCCGCGTGCTCACTGCCCGCGAAGTCCCCACGTTGATCGAGCCGCGCGCGTTCCTCACCACAATCGCCAAGCGCGTGCTGTACAACTTCTACCGTCGCCAGGACCTGGAACGCGCCTACCTCGACGCCCTGGCGCAGATGCCCGAATACGTGGCGCCGTCGGAAGAAGAACGCGCGATCATCCTGCAAACCCTGGTGGAGCTGGACCAACTGCTCGACGGCCTGCCCGTCCAGATCAAGCGCGCCTTCCTGCTGGCGCAACTCGATGGCCTGACCTACGCGCAAATCGGCGCCGAACTGGGTATCTCCATCGCCACGGTCAAACGCCACCTGCATAAAGCCGCCCTGCGCTGCTACTTCGCCCTATGAATGTCTCGAACCAGGTCGCCGAACAAGCCGTGCGCTGGCTGATGGAAACGCAGCAAGGCGCACTCAACCCGCGCCAGCACGCAGCCTGGCAGCGCTGGCTGAATGCCCACAGCGAACACCAGCGCGCCTGGGACCATATCCAGCACGTCAACCAACGTCTGCGCGGCATGCCCTCGCCCCTCGCCCATGCCGCCTTGAATGCGCCGACCGCCACCAGCCGGCGTCAGGCGCTCAAGCTGCTGCTCATCCTCGGCGCCGGTTCGGCCGCGGCCTGGGGCCTGCGCCAGCAACCTATCCTGCCACCGCTGAGCGCCGACTACCGCAGCCCGGTGGGCCAGCGGCGCAAGGTGCAATTGGCCGACGGCAGCCAGTTGCAGCTCAATACCGGCAGTGCGGTGGATGTGCATTTCGACGGCCGCCAGCGCCTGATCCGACTGCTCGAAGGCGAGATCATGCTCAGCGGCATCGTCGGTAACGCGCCGCTGCAGGTGCTCACGGGCCAGGGCCTGCTCACCAGCCAGGCGGCGCGCCTGAATGTGCGCCAGTTCAATGACCACACCCAACTGGCGGTACTCGCCGGGCAGGTCGAGGTGATGCCCAACCACTACAGCGGCCCGCCGCTCAGGGTGGAGGCCAGGCGCCAGGTCAATTTCACCGCTAAAGGCTGGGACACGCCGCGCTCCACCGACGCCAACAGCGGCGCCTGGGCCGACGGCATGCTGGTGGCCGCGCATATGCGCCTGGAAGACTTGCTCGACGAGTTGGGCCGTTATCGACGCGGCCAGCTCAATTGCGACCCGCAGGTGGCCGACCTGCTGATCTCCGGCAGCTACCCGCTGGATAACAGCGAACGCATTCTCGACCTGCTGGAGGTCAGCCTGCCGGTGAAAGTGCGGCGCTTTACCCGCTACTGGGTGACCGTCCAGGCACGCGCCTGAATTAATTTGAAAAAACGATGAGCCGTTTTCCCAGCCTCGCGTGACAGAGAAGGAAAGCCACCTTGATCCTTCCTTCTCAGGACCGCCCTTCATGCCCCAGCAGCCGACCCTCATCGCCCGCACCTTGCGCCAATTATTACTGGGCGCCAGCCTCAGTTTCACGCTACTGCCCTGCGCAATGGCGGCCGACGCCAAGCCTTATCACATCGCCCCGACCTCGCTTGAGGCCGCGCTGAACCAGTTTGGCCGCGAAGCCGGCGTGCTGATTTCCTTCGGTTCCGACGTCACGGCCGGCCTGCAGAGCCGTGGTTTGTCCGGCAATTACAGCGCCGCCGAAGGCCTGCAAAAACTGCTGGAAGGCAGCGGCCTGCAAGCCCGCCCCGAAGGTGACAACGCCTTCAGCCTGCAACCTTCGAATGCACCGGCGAGCGTCGAGCTGGCAACCTCCAGCGTGGTCGGCGACTGGCTCGGCGATGCGGCGCAAACCAACGTGTTCGAGCACCCCGGCGCCCGTGACGTGATCCGCCGCGAGGCATTCGAACGCCAAGGCGCCACCCAGGCCAAGGACGTGCTCAACCGCATCCCCGGTGTCAACGCGCCGGACAACAATGGCACCGGCAGCCACGACATGGCGCTGAACTTCGGCATTCGCGGTCTCAACCCGCGCCTGGCATCGCGCTCCACGGTGCTGATGGACGGCATCCCGGTGCCCTTCGCACCCTATGGTCAGCCGCAACTGTCCTTCGCGCCGATCAGCATGGGCAACATGGACGCGGTGGACGTGGTGCGCGGTGGCGGCGCGGTGCGCTATGGTCCGCAGAACGTCGGCGGCGTGGTCAACTTCGTGACCCGTGCAATCCCGGACGCGCCCACCGTCAAAGGCGGCTTGCAGACCGAAACCAGCCCCTCCTCCAGCCACGACGGTTTCAAGACTACCGGCAACCTGTTGGCCGGCGGCACGGCCGACAACGGCCTGGGCGGCGCGATTCTGTACTCCGGCACCCGGGGCGGCGATTGGCGTGAACGCAGCGATACACACATCGACGACCTGATCCTCAAGGGCAAATACCAGCTCGACGACGCCAACAGCTTCAACGCCATGGCACAGTACTACGAAGGCCAGGCGGATATGCCCGGCGGTTTGAACGTGGCGGACTACAAGGCCGACCCGTACCAGTCCACCCGCCCCTACGACAAATTCTGGGGCCGCCGTACGATGTTCAACGTCGGCTATCGCTATGAGCAGGACCGGCGCGAGTTCACCGTCAACAGTTTCTTCACCAAGACCCTGCGCAGCGGCTACCTGGACCAGGGCACGTTCCTGTCGCTGTCGCCGCGCGAGTATTGGGTACGCGGCCTGGAAACCCGTTTCGCCCAGGGCTTCGACCTGGGCCCGACCAGCCATGAAGTCGGCGTGGGCTACCGGTACATCAACGAAGCCGGCCACGAACTGCGCTACCGCACGCCCATTTCAGCCAACAACCAGCAAATCCCAAGCACCGACAGCCGCAACGACCGCGACACCCGTGGCGGCACCGAAGCCAATGCGTTCTTCATCGACGACCGGATCGACATCGGCAAGTGGACCCTCACGCCGGGCATTCGCTACGAGATGATCGAATCCCAGCAGACCAACAACCTCACCAACGTGAAGTACAAGGGCGACTACAACACCGCACTGCCGGCATTGAACGTGCTGTATCACTTGACCGACGACTGGAACCTCTACGCCAATACCGAAGGCTCATTCGGCAGCGTGCAGTACAGCCAAATGCCCAACCGCGTGACCAGCGGCGAGGTAAAACCGGAAAAAGCCCGCACCTGGGAACTGGGCACGCGCTATGACAACGGCAGCCTGCGCGCGGAAATCGGCGCGTTCCTGATCAACTTCGACAACCAGTACGAAAGCAACCAGACCAACGACTCGGTGATCGCCCGTGGCGAAACCCGCCACCAGGGCATCGAGACCAGCCTCAACTACGCACTCGACGGCCTGAGCCCGGCGCTGGCCGGCTTCGATGTGTACGCCACCTACGCCTACGTCGACGCCACCATCCGCGAAGACGGCCCGAACAAAGGCAACCGCGTGCCCTTCTCTTCCAAGCACAAAGGCACCCTCGGCGTGGGCTACACCGAAGGCCGCTGGAAACTCAACCTCGACAGCAGCTACCAGAGCAGCCAGTTCGCCGACAACGCCAATACCCAGGCCGAAAGCGCAGACGGCGCCAACGGGCGCATCCCCGGCTACATGCTGTTCAGCAGCCGCGCGGCCTATGACTTCGGCCCGCAACTGTCGGACTTGAATGTGGCGGTGGGGGTGAAGAACATCTTCAACACGCAGTACTTCACGCGCTCGTTTGACGATAACAACAAGGGTAAGTATGTGGGGGAACCGCGTACGGTGTATGTGCAGATGTCCGTTGCGTTCTGATCAACTACCCGCCAGGCATGACGGCGTGCCGGCCACCAACGCGTCGATCGCACAGCGCGTCTTGGCCGGCATATGCGCCGCTGTCGGCCAGATCACATGAATGGGTGACGGCTGCTCGCGGTAGCCCGGCAGCACCGCTTCCAATTGCCCGCGCAGCACGTAGTGGGCAACCAGCCAGCTCGGCAGCCAGGCCAGGCCGACGCCTGCGATAGCGGCGTCGGCCACCGCCTGCAGATCATCCATCAGCAACGGCGAAGCCACGCGGGAACGGTGCGGGGTGTTGTGGCGGTAGGCGATGCCGCGATGGGCGGCCAGGTCTTCGATGGATTCAATCGGGCCGACGCGCTGCATATACGCCGGCGCGCCGCCAGGCATACCGACTGTTCACCCAGGCGCCGCGCGCTCAGGCGGTCGGTGTCGGGCAGCGGGCCGATGCGTACGGCGATGTCGAAACCCTCCTGCGCCAGGTCCACCAACCGGTCAGCGAAGCAAATCTCAATCTCCAAGGCGGGATAGCGATCCATCAAGCCCCACAGCGCGGGTGCCGCATAGTGGTGCCCGAAAGCCAGCGGCAAGCTCACCCGCAACCGCCCGCGTGGCTGTTGCCGACCGCTCTCCAGCACGGATTCCGCCGCCTCGAGTTCCGCCAGCGCGCGCAGGCAGTGTTCGTAGTAAGCCTGCCCGTCTTCGGTCAAACGCTGGCGACGGGTGGAGCGCTGCAACAGGCACGTGCCCAACCGCGCCTCCAATCGCGCCAAGCCTTTACCCACTGCGGAACGCGTGAGGTTCAACCGTTCGGCGGCCTCGGTCAGGTTGCCGCTTTCGACAATGTGCAAAAAGAGCTCAACGCCATCAAAACGCGGAGTAGCCATGGTTATTTGTCGCCCTTTGTTCCCCTATAAGCGGAAAACTTATCACAAATAAAGAACCAGATTCCCCTGAGAATAAACCGATCCATTATCGACAGGAGAATCCCATGCCACCCGCCACGACGTTATCGGTCACCCGCGCCCCCAGCACCGCCAGGAATAATCTCGCCCTCACCGCCGTGTGCCTGGTGGCCCTGATGTTCGGCCTGGAAATCTCCAGCGTGCCGGTGATCCTGCCCACCCTGGAGCAACAACTGGGCACTGGTTTTCAGGACGCCCAATGGATCATGAACGCCTACACCCTGGCCTGCACCAGCGTGCTGATGGCGGCAGGTACGTTGGCCGACCGCTTTGGCCGGCGGCGCATGCTGGTACTGTGCCTGTGGGTATTTGCCCTGGCCTCGCTGGCATGCGGGCTGGCCGATTCGACCGCCACGCTGATCGCGGCGCGATTCGTCCAGGGCATCGGCGGCGGCGCCATGATGATTTGCCAATTCGCCATCCTGTCGCACCTGTTCCGCGAACCGGCGGCACGGGCACGGGCGTTTGCGATCTGGGGCGTGATTGCCGGCGTGGGCCTGGGCTTCGGACCGATGGTGGGCGCGTTGATCCTGGCGGTGGCGGACTGGCGCTGGGTGTTTCTGGTGCATGTGCCACTGACCCTGTTCACCCTGGTGCTGCTGCGCGTCAGTGTGGTGGAGTCGCGCGACCCGGCCGCGCACCGGCTGGACATCGCGGGGATGCTCACGTTGACGCTGTCGGTGTTTGCCTTGGTTTACTTCATCACCCAAGGCAGCGAGCGCGGCTTCGACACACCGGCCATGCTCGCCTGGGCGGGTTTGGCGCTGGTTGGATTCCTGTTGTTCATTTGTATCGAGCGGCGCAGCGCGCACCCCATGTTCGATTTTTCGGTGTTTCGCATCCGGCGCTTCAACGGTGCGTTGATGGGTTCGATCGGCATGAACTTCAGCTTCTGGCCGTTCATGATCTACCTGCCGCTGTACTTCCAGGCGGGCCTGGGCTACGACACGATGACCACCGGCGGCGCCCTGCTCGCCTACACCTTGCCCACCTTGCTGATACCGCCATTGGCCGAGCGCCTGGCCTTGCGCTATGGCGCTGAACGCATCATTCCCCTGGGGCTGGGCGCGATGGGCGCGGGCTTTTTGACCATGGCGGCAGCCAATGGGGTCGAACAGCCGAGTATCGGCCTGGTGCTGCTCAGTTGCGTGATCGCCGGCGTGGGCCTGGCGCTGACCAATTCGCCCACCACCAACACCACCACCGGTTCGGTGTCGGCGGATCGCGCCGGCATGGCCTCGGGTATCGACCTCAGTGCGCGGCTGATTACCTTGGCACTTAACATCGCATTGATGGGCCTGGTGCTATTGCTGGGGATCAGCCATCAACTGGCGGCAGTGTTACCCGACAGCACCGCCATGGATTGGCCGGCCATCAGCCAAAGCATTGCCGCCGGCAACCTGGATTCGGTGGGGCTGACCTTCAACGAGGCCCGGGCGGCACTGCGGCATGGCGCCGGTTGGGCGATGTTGTTTGCAGGGGTGGGAGCTGGCGGCCTGGCAGTGTTGAGCCGGTACTTTTTCCGAGGCGGTCGCTGAACGAAAACGCCTGCATCTGCAGGCCCGTTTGTAGGGAGGTTAAAAATCGATCAGCCGTTGATCACAGCGTTTTCGTTTTCCAGAAATTCCTCTTCCAGCGCGTCTTCATTCACTTTGTTGATCGGCTGGTTTTTCCCGGCAGCGCGAGGCTTGCCTTGCAGTCTGCCGAACAGATGCTCCAAAGCGTGTTCGAGCTTGGTTGCCGCACTGTCAATTGCCTGTTCCAGGGTATCGCCCTTGGCGGATACCGACAGCGGCTGATGGCCTTTTGGCCGCGCTTCCAGGCGGCAACTTAAATCGTGGGGACCGGGCTTGTCGCCGTTCTCATCCCGCAGATAGACCTCCACACGGGTCAGGTCTTCTTCATAACGTTCGAGCGTGCTCTCAATGGTAGTACGTACCCACTCCTCCAGTCGGATGCTGCTTTCAATATGGTTATCGCTATTGACTTGGATTTGCATAGTTCTTCCCTTATTTCAGCTAGCTCGCGAGAGGTCACAACTGCGACACCAGGGTGGTGAAACCATGACCTCTTGATTACACAATTGAGCACCTGCAGAAACAATTCAACCCCTTTGCAAAGATAAATCCTACATTACAAATTAAGCCTGACGACAAGCAAAAACGCTGTTAGGGTGGGGAGTTAGTTACATCTTCTTACGCCCCGAGAACCTTACAATTGCCCCTCTCCCATGGGATGCAATCCGCGAAAAATCTCCGCTTCCTCCACCAGCCAGTCATGCACCGCACGCACGCCCGGATGACTCAGCGCGCCCGGCGCATACAGCAGCACATAGCGCTTATGGTTGGGCACCGCCAGGCCGAACGGCACGATCAAGGTGCCGCGCTCCAGTTCATCGTTCAGCAAGGTGCGTCGCGCAATTGCCACCCCCATGCCGGCGATGGCGGCTTCGATGGTCAAGTGGTTACGGTTGAAGGTGTGGCCGCGGCGCACGTCAGCGTCGGGATGGCCGATCGCGTTCAGGTAAAACTCCCACTCGGCGTACTCATAACTCCCACGCCAAGCGGTAATGTCGTGCAGCAGTGGGAAATGCACCAGGTCAGCCGGGCCATGCAATGGCGGGCGGCCACGCAGCAGGCTCGGTGCACACACGGGGAAAATCTGCTCATCCAGCAGGGCGGTGGATAACAGGCCGGGGTAGCTGCCGTCGTTCAAGTCAATGGCCAGGTCGAAATCGCCCTCGTGCAGGGCAATACTGCTGTCCTCGGCGACCATGCGCAGCTGGATATCCGGGAAACGTTGCTGCAAGCGTGGTAAACGCGGCGTGAGCCATTTGCCGAGAAACGACGGGATCGAACGCAGGCGCAAGGTGCCGCTGATCATGCCCGCATCGAGGCGCTGCAACTCGGCATCGATGCTGCCGTAAGCCTCTCCCACCGTCGCCGCCAGCCGTTGTCCCTCGGCGCTGAGCTCCACGCCCCGAGCCCGCCGATGGAACAACCGAAAGCCCAAACGCTCCTCCAACTGGCGGATTTGCTGGCTCACCGCCCCCGGCGTGATGTGCAGTTCCTCGGCGCAACGGGTGAACGACAAATGCCGCGCCGCGCAGGAAAACACGTGCAGCCAGACGTAAGTCTGACCATGAAGGGGGCGGGTCATAGAGTTTAGTCCTGCTAAAGGGTGTCTTAGGATAATTCGTTGGTCAGCGCCGATCCAGCGGCTCAGTATCGCGCCAATTGCGCTCGCTCGACAAAAAATGGCAGCGATTTCTACTCCATTGCTTGGAAGGCTTTAGCATGGCTATCAGTGTTTTTGATCTATTCAAGGTGGGCATCGGCCCGTCCAGCTCCCATACCGTCGGCCCGATGCGGGCGGCGGCAACCTTTGCCCAGTCCCTGAGCGATCAGCACGTGCTGGGCGATATTGTCCGCGTCGAAGTGCGCCTATACGGCTCGTTATCCGCCACCGGCGTCGGCCACGCCACCGACCGCGCCTGTCTGATGGGCCTGATGGGCGAATGGCCGGACCGTGTCGACCCCACCTCAATCAACACACGCATCCAGCAGTTGCGCGAGTCCGGCCGCTTGTTGCTGGCCGGCACACAAAACATTGCCTTCAACTGGCACACCGACCTCCTGCTGCTGGACGAAAGCCTGCCCTACCACCCCAACGCCATGTCCCTGCACGCCTATGACGACAGCGGCCTGCTCAGCGAGCAGACGTACTACTCGGTGGGCGGCGGTTTCATCATCGAAGCGGCCGAAGCCGCGTCGGGTATCGCGCCGACCAGCGATGTCGAGTTGCCCTACGACTTTTCCAGTGCCGTGGAACTGCTGGCACTGTGCAACAAACACGGCCTGCGCGTTTGCGAACTGATGATGGCCAACGAACGCGCCTGGCGCAGCGAGGAGGACATCCGCAGCGGCCTGCTGCATATTTGGTCGGTGATGCGCGAATGCGTGGAGCAAGGCCTGCGCGATGAAGGCATCTTGCCCGGCGGCCTGGATGTACCACGGCGCGCGGCGAAATTGCACCGCAGCCTGTTGGAAATCGGCAAACCCAATGTCATCACCTCGACCTTGTCGGCCATGGAATGGGTCAACCTGTTCGCCCTCGCCGTCAACGAAGAGAACGCCGCCGGCGGACGCATGGTCACCGCGCCGACCAATGGCGCGGCAGGGATCATCCCGGCGGTGCTGCATTACTACATGAAGTTCAACGCCGACGCGTGCGACGACGATGTGGTCAATTTCTTCCTGGCCGCAGCCGCCGTTGGCATTTTGTGCAAGAAAAACGCCTCCATCTCCGGCGCCGAAGTGGGCTGCCAGGGCGAAGTCGGTTCGGCCTGCGCCATGGCCGCCGCCGGGCTGGCGCAGATCCTCGGCGCCACGCCCGAGCAACTGGAAAACGCCGCCGAAATCGGCCTGGAGCACAACCTCGGCCTGACCTGCGACCCGGTCGGCGGCCTGGTGCAGGTGCCGTGCATCGAGCGCAACGCCATCGCGGCGGTCAAGGCGATCAACGCCACACAAATGGCCCTGCGCGGCGACGGCAAACACTTCATTTCCCTCGACCGGGTGATCCGCACCATGCGCGACACCGGCGCCGATATGCATGACAAATACAAAGAAACGTCACGGGGCGGCCTGGCGGTCAGCTGGGTGGAGTGCTGACTGCGCTGTCTGCGATCGTTTTTTTCGTGTTGCCCTGAAATAGCCCACCGGCCTTCGTCACAACGCAGCCCCCATGTGGGAGGGGGCTTGCTCCCGATTGCGGTCGCACAGGCCAATATTCATTGCTGATACACCGTTATCGGGAGCAAGCCTCCTCCCACATTGAGTGCTCATCGCCAGGCGGATCGCTGTACGGCACGCCCCTTGCTGTAGAGCTTCTGAGGGAGACGGACTTTGGCCAGTGGTCAGGCAACGCGAACTAATCCCGACACCGGTCGTCAATGACTGCATGTTCTTATCAGGCGGTAACGCACCATGGACAATCCTTTTCAGATCATCACGGACACCTTCAGCCCAAAATACCGGGTCAACCTGAGCATTCAACGGCTCGACGGCAGCATCATGCT
The DNA here is from genome assembly GCF_016937615.1 of Pseudomonas lactucae. Classification (GTDB taxonomy): domain Bacteria; phylum Pseudomonadota; class Gammaproteobacteria; order Pseudomonadales; family Pseudomonadaceae; genus Aquipseudomonas; species Aquipseudomonas lactucae. Next base: position 29,614 of record NZ_JAFHKI010000009.1, read on the forward strand.
CACCCTCTCCGATGAGACCGGCGTGGTGGCCAAGCGCATGATCAGCGCCGAACAACGCAAAGACCCGCAACGGCTCAAACGCCTGGTGCAGAGCATCCAGTTCGGCATCGCCATCGAGCAGGGCCACAGCGCCATGGAGATCCTGGCGGTGATGACCGATGGCGACAGTCACAAACTGTTGCAACGGCCACCCAGCCGTCCCCTGCCCTTCAGCGTCGGGCTTTAAAGCTCGCCCTTCTCGGTCTCCAGGCTCGCCTCACCCTTGCGACGCGGGCCTTCGACCTTCACCGATGGAAACGACGACGACGCATAGCGCACCACCAGGATCGCGAAGGCCAGCAGCAGAATGCCGCCACACAGGTAGATGATGCCCAGGTCCGGCGGGTTGTGGTGCGACACGTTGGAGATCAGCAAGCGCGTCAGCGCCGTAATCGCCACGTAGATCAGGAAGCGCACCGGCATGTGGTTGGTCTTGAAATAAATCCCGACCATCGCACCCAATTCCAGGTAGATGAACAGCAGCAAGATGTCATCGATCTTGATGTGCCCGTTCTCCAGCATCCCCAAAAATTCCATCACCGCCGCCCAGGCGGTCACCGCACCAATGGCGAACAGCGCCAGGTAGTGGAACGTCTCCACAAACAGATTGCCCAGCGACTCGGCCAGCCCATGAACTTGCTGACGCAGCTTTTCGGCCCAGTTGATTTTCACGAAGGTGCTTCCTTAGGTCGGTTCGACCGGATAATGCGGGTTGGACGTGACGGTTCTGCATGCAGAAAAAAGGCCAGAGGCGGGTATAAGATGATGGCGGGGTGACATGAGGCACAGATTGATCAACACCAACGCCTAACCTGTGGTGAGCGAGCTTGCTCCCGCTGGGGTGCGAAGCGCCCCCAAACCCTGCCAACGTGATCTCTCTGGAAAAACACCTTCGCCTGAATTGGGGCTGCTGCGTAGCCCGGCGCGAGCAAGCTCGCTCACCACAATAAAGCCCAGCGATATGAGAAATTTCCGGTGTAGCAAACCCCATTTCCCAACTACATTAAAAACCTACTATCAAACCCCGGCGTTTGGCATATCCTTTTAGCTGTATATCGATACAGTAGTAGCAAAAGACAACTATCGTGAAGGCATGTGAGGTGGTGAATGGCCGTCGAAGTGGTATACCGCAGCAGCCGAGATCTGGAGCGTTTGTTCATGGATAAAGCCGAAGCTGACCGTCATGACAAGATGCTTGAACTCGCTGAGTTGCTGGCAGAAGTGTTGCAAAAAGCCGTGCCGTCCCTGAGCGAGCAGCAGGTGGAGGAAGCGGGGATCTACATGGCGAAAAATCGCGATGTATTTGCCAAGGCGTTCAAGAGCCAGCCGGACGCGTTGTCCGAGTTGCTCAACGCAGCGGCGGAATAAAGCCAGAATTGAACAGGCCCTGAATCACTGGATCCAGGGCCTTTTTAATGCCTGCTCATTGGTAGAGCAGGCGCTCGGCGAGTTCGTCCGCGACCCGTGCGGGGGAGCGCTTTTCGGCTTGGGCGTGGGCGTAGATTTCGGTAAGGCGCTTGCCGATGTTGGACAGGTGCGCGGTGATGGTCGGCAGTTCGGCGCCGCTGTGTTTGAGCGCGACGTAGATCAGGCCACCGGAGTTGATCACATAGTCCGGGGCGTAGAGGATGCCGCGACCTTCCAGTTGGTCGGCCACTTGCAGGTTGGTCAGTTGTGCGCTGGCGGAACCGGCCACGGCGGCGCAGCGCAGTTGGCCGACGCTGGTGCGATTGAACACCGCGCCCAGGCCGCAGGGCGCGAGGATGTCACAGGGGGTGCTGAGCAAGGCGTCGTTGGCGATGGGGTGCGCGCCCAGTTGTTCCATGGCCAGTTGCACCTTGCCGTGGTCGATGTCGCTGACCAGCAGTTCGGCACCGGCGGCGTGCAGTTGTTCGGCCAGGGCGTATCCGACGTTGCCCAGGCCCTGGATTGCCACGCGCAGGCCCTCTAGGTTGTCGCTGCCCAGGCGCGCCATGGCGGTGGTACGGATGCCGGCGAACACGCCCATCGCCGCATGGGGCGATGGGTCGCCGGCGGCGGTGGTGCTGGTGACGAAGCGGGTGTGCTGGGCGATGCAATCCATGTCGGCCACCGAGGTGCCGCTGTCGATGGCGGTGATGTAGCGGCCATTGAGTTGCTCGACACAACGCCCGAAGGCTTCAAACAACGCCGCGCGGCTTTCCACATGGGGCGGGCGCAGGATCACCGCGGTGCCACCGCCCACCGGCAACCCGGCCAGGGCCGCCTTGTAGCTCATGCCCTGCGCCAGGCGCGCGGCATCGGCCACGGCGCTGTCGTCGTCGGGGTAGGCAATATAGCGACAGCCGCCCAAGGCAGGCCCCAGGCGGCTGTTGTGAATGGCGATGACCGCCTTGAGCCCGGTAACCGGATCGATGCTCAGGTGCAGCGATTCAAGGCGGGAGCTGTGCATGAGCGCAAACATCGTCAAGCTCCCGAATCACTTCTGGTAGTGGCCCAAGTATAGGCTTGCGGCGGAAAACTGCTCGAAGTGCGCAGGAATAAGCCGACAGATTTTGTGGGGCTTGCGACATAAGTAAGTGGGATATTACGTACAGTACTGGACGAATATTCCCAGCAAGGATAAAACGAGGGCATCTGTCGGAGAACGCAATGAAGTCCCGCCAAGCCTTTTTCGCCTGTCTGCAACGCTCGCCACCGGCGCTGTTTGAAGCCGCGCTCTGGATCGCCGCCGAGCACGACCCGGCCGTGCAACCGCAGGTGATCCTGCAGCAATTGGCCTTGTTGCAGCAGCAGGTCAGCCTGGGCATGCCGCTGTTGCCGGCGGATGAGCTGGGCCAACCGTTGCTGCGGCGGATGAATGACCTCGGGTTCGCCCAGGATGATTTCACCCCGCTGCGCCCCGCCGCCGCCCTGCTCGACAAAGTGCTGCAACGCAAACGCGGGCAACCCCTGGCCATGGGGTTGATTGCCATGGAGCTGGCGAGACGCCTGGACATCCCCATGGTCGGCGTGAATTTCCCTGGGCATTTCCTGCTGCGGGTGCCCGGCGCCGATCACCTGCTGGACCCTTGCGGCGGCAGGCGCCTTTACCCTAACGATTGCCGCGAGCTGCTGCAGCGCCAATACGGCCCTCACCTCAAGTTGCAGGCCGAGCATGTGCTGACGGCCGAACCGCGTGCGATCCTGCAACGGCTGTCACGTAACCTGCGCCAACTGCACCTGTCCAACGACAACCCATTGGCCGCCCTGATCGACGCCGAACGCGTGCTGGAACTGGGCAGCGCCAACGCCGCCGATTACCTGGCGCGTGCCAGCCTGTACCAACGCCTGGACTGCCCCAACGCCGAACGTTTCGACCTGGAACACGCGCTGTTGCTCAGCGAAGACCCGATCCAGCGCCTGCGCCTGACCGAACGGCTGGGGCACTTACCGCCCAATTCAGTGGTGCATTAGGCCTGTGGCGCCCTGAGGATATCACCGGGCAACGGCGACTTCGGCACCTCGGCCACCGGCGAGCGCACTTGGATGATCAGCAGCGCGGCAATGACCGCCGGAATCGCACAGAAAAAGAAAATCTGCTGCACCGGGATATGCATCGCCAGCAAGAGACTGCCGAACAACGGCCCCAGGATTGAGCCGAAGCGGCCCACACCCAATGCCCACCCCGTGCCGGTGGCACGCACGTGCGCCGGGTAGAAATTGCTGGCGAAGGCATTAAGGGTCAACTGCCCACCGATGATGCAGAAGCCTGCAGCGAATACGCAGGCCACCAGATAGTGCGGATTGTCGTGGTTCAGCCCCAGCAGGATCGTACACACCGCCGCTGCCGCCAACACGCCGGACAACAGCCGCACCTTGCTTTTGAGGCGGTCGGCAAACCAGGCCATGCCGATCGCACCCAGGGTGCCGGCGAACAGAAACATTGAGGTCACCAGGTTGGCTTCATTGAGTGCCAGGCCGCTTTCGAGCAACAGTGACGGCAGCCAGCTGATCATGAAATACAGCAGGATCAGGCTGACAAAGAATGTCGACCAGATAAGCAAGGTCGGGCGTGCATAGCCGTTGCGAAACAGCTCCACCACCGTCAGCTTGCTGCCCAGCCCCGACGTGTTTTGTGCCGCGCTCGCCAGTGGCGGCTGCCAATCGGGCAACAGGCGCGAAGTGACTTTGCGCAATCGCAGATACGGCGGTGCGTCGCGCAACAGACGCGGCAAAGACTCGGGCAGCAGCCACGCCAGGAACGGAAACAACAGTAACGGTGTAACGCCGCCCGCCAGGAATACCGCCTGCCAACCAAAGCGGTCGATAAATCCCGCCGCCACAAACCCACCCGCCGCGCCACCGAATGAGAACCCGCACGCCGCCAGGGTAACCATCAAGGTGCGCAGGCGCGGCGGCGAATAATCCGACATCAATGCCATGGCACTGGGCATCGCGCCGCCCATGCCAATGCCACAGATAAATCGAGCGGCCATCAGCGAAGTCAGCGAGTGGGCGAACACCATCAGCACAGTAAGGCTGGCGTAGATCAACACACAGCCCAGCAGGATACGCCGCACACCAAACCGGTCGGCCAGGGGTGTCACCAGCAGCGAGCCCAAGGTAAGCCCCAACAGGTTGGCGCTGAACACCGGACCGAACGCGGCTTTTTCCAGGCCCCAGTCCTTGGCCAGCGCAGGCACCACATAGCCCAGCACCTGGGCATCATAGCCATCGGTCACCAGCAGCAACGCCAGCAACAGGAGGATCAACCACTGATAGCGCGACACCGGACGGGCGTCGAGTGCCGCGCGAAAACTGGCAATCTGAGTGTGCATCGCAAGGTACCTGTTTATTTTTATGGGTAGGTGGCGAAAATCCAATGCGGTAGGGGCGCCGCGACTTGCTCTCTCCCACATTTTGTTCAGTGCAAGCCTTGAGCGTTATGGGGTGTCCGGTTGGTTGGCGGGGTGCGCCTGGATGAACGCCGGATACTGCGCCGCCAACTCCGCCACCCGCCCAATACGCGGATACGCCGCCAACGGCACCTTGAAGCGCTGCGCCGCGTACAGCTGCGGCATCAGGAACGCATCCGCCAGCCCCGGCTGTTCGCCAAAGCAAAACCCTGTGTCGCCAATCAACTGCTCCACCGCGCCCAGCCCCTGGCTGATCCAATGGCTGATCCACTCCAGCACCTTCGCCTCATCATGCCCCCACTGGCGCAGCAGGTTCTGGGTGCTGGAGTTGTGCAACGGGTGAATGTCACAGCCAATGATTGCCGCCACCGCGCGCTCATGAGCACGGGTAGCCAGGTCCTTGGACAGCAACGGCACCTGTGGATAACGTTCGTCCAGGTATTCAATGATCGCCGACGACTGGATCAGCAACTCGCCCTCATCGAGACGCAAAGCCGGCACACGGCCTTGCGGGTTGATGGCCAGGTACTCCGGCTGGCGGTTGGCACCGCCGGCCGGTACCAGCAAGTTCACCGGCACCGCCGTGAAATCCAGGCCCTTGAGCGCCAGCGCAATACGCACCCGGTATGACGCGGTGGAACGGTAGTAAGTATAGAGTTCCATCACCGGCCCTCTTAACGTGCCGCAACCACGGTACCCCGGCATTCGCCGAAGCCGATGGAGGCAAACCCTTCACGCGCGCAGCGGGCGCGCAGGATGATTTCGTCGCCATCTTCAAGGAACCTGCGCACTTCGCCGGACGGCAATTCAATGACCTTCTTACCGCCTTCGGTCATTTCCAGCAGGCTGCCGAACTGCCCGTCCTGCGGCCCGGACAAGGTGCCGGAGCCGAACAGGTCACCGGCCTGCAACTGGCAGCCGTTGACGCTGTGGTGCGCCACCAACTGCGCAACGGTCCAGTACATATGCAGGCTGTTGCTCAGGGCCAGGCGATGGGCCGGCAGGTTCTGTTCGCGCATGGCAGCGGTGGTCAGCAGTACTTCCAGCTCGATATCCAGCGCGCCGTTGGCCTGGTCACGTTTGTCCAGCAGGTATGGCAGCGGTTGCGGGTCGCCCTCGGGACGCGCCGGCTGGGCCTTGCGGAACGGCTCCAGCGCTTCGGCCGTGACCACCCAGGGCGAGAGGGTGGTGATGAAGCTTTTCGACAAAAACGGCCCCAGCGGCTGGTATTCCCAGGCCTGGATATCGCGTGCCGACCAGTCATTGAGCAGGCAGAACCCGGCGATATGCTCGGCCGCGTCGCCAATGGCAATCGAGTCGCCCATGGCATTGCCCTGGCCGATCCAGATCCCCAGTTCCAATTCGTAATCCAGACGCGCACACGGGCCGAAGGTCGGTTCGGCCTGGCCGGCGGGCAGTGTCTGGCCTTTTGGGCGACGCACCTGGGCGCCCGACGCGCGAATGGTCGACGCGCGGCCGTGGTAGCCAATCGGTACGTATTTGTAGTTGGGCAGCAACGGGTTGTCGGGGCGGAACAGCTTGCCGACGTTCTGCGCGTGTTCGATGCCGACGTAGAAATCGGTGTAGTCGTTGATCCGCGCCGGCACGTGCATCTGGCAGTCGGCGGCGCGGTGCAGCACCTGCGCCTCTCGGGCTTGTAACGGACTGCCCTCGGCCAGCAATTGCAGCAGGCGTTCACGCAAGGCCACGCGCGGGCCACGGCCCAGTTCGAAGAAGGCGTTCAACTGGCCACCGGCGGTCGCTTCAACGGCGCGGCGGGCCTCGCCGTCAAACAGGTCCAGAGCCGCCAGCAGGTCGAAGATGCAATCGCCAATCGCCACGCCACTGCGCGGCGCCGAGCCGTTGATGCTGAAGATACCCAGCGGCAGGTTTTGCAGCGGGAAATCTTGGTGACCGTTGGCCGAAGCCACCCAGCTGCGGGCTAGCGTCTGTTGCGTCATGGGTTATCTCCGGTTCGGGTTGAAGGTGACGGGCAGCGCGGACCAGCACGCGTCATAGGCAGGTTGCAGTTGCGGACAGTCCAGGGCGAACTGGGTCGGACGCAGCACTTGGCTGGTCTCGAACATGAAGGCCATGGTGTTATCGATCTTGTGCGGCGCCAGCTCGACGTTGATGGCCTTGGTGCAGGTCTCGCCATCCGGGCCGTGGGCGCTCATGCAACAGTGCAACGACGCGCCGCCGGGCAGGAAGCCTTCGGCCTTGGCATCGTAGGCGCCCTGGATCAGACCCATGTATTCGTTCATCAGGTTGCGGTGGAACCACGGTGGCCGGAAGGTGTTCTCGGCCACCATCCAGCGTGGTGGGAAGATCACGAAATCAAGGTTGGCCAGGCCGTGGGTGCTGGTCGGCGAGGTCAGTACGGTGAAGATCGACGGGTCCGGGTGATCGAAGCTCACCGTGCCGATCGTGTTGAAACGACGCAGGTCGTATTTGTACGGCACGTTATTGCCGTGCCAGGCGACCACATTGAGCGGCGAATGATCCAGCTCGCAGGCCCACAACTCGCCGAGGAATTTCTGTACCAGGGTCGTAGGCTGTTTCAGGTCCTCGTAATGGGCGACCGGCGTGAGGAAGTCGCGCGGGTTGGCCAGGCCATTGCTGCCGATGGGGCCCAGGTCCGGCAGGCGCAACGGGGCGCCATGGTTTTCGGCGACATAACCGCGCGCTTGCGCATCCAGCAGTTCGACGCGGAATTTGAGCCCGCGCGGCAGCACGACGATTTCCAACGGCTCCAGGTCCAGCACACCCAGTTCGGTGGCGATGCGCAGGCGACCTTGCTGCGGGACAATCAACCACTCGCCATCGGCGTTGAAGAACACGCGCTCCATCGAACGGTTGGCGCGGTAGTGATAAATGCTGACGCCTGAGGGTTTTTCCGAAGCCGAATTGGCAACCATGCCGACGAGGCCATCGATAAAGTCGGTCGGCTCGCTCGGCATGTCCAGCGGGTTCCAACGCAGTCGGTTAGGTGTCACCGCCCCCAACGGCCCACCGGCCAATTGCCGCTCGATTTTGACGAACGCCGGGTGGTTGGCCGACGGCTGGATACGGTACAGCCAGGTACGCCGGGCTTCGCTGCGCGCCATGGTAAACGCGGTGCCGGAGAACAGTTCGGTGTACAGCCCGTAGGGCGCTTTTTGCGGGGAATTCTGGCCGACCGGCAAGGCGCCGGGCAGGGCTTCGCTGGCGAATTCATTGCCGAAGCCCGACAGGTATTCGAGGTTCATGGAGCGTCCTCTGTGTGCAAGTTGTTTTTATCGTAATCCAGTTACGTTTAACGTAATTTGATCGCTATCGACCGTCAAGCTATAAAGACGCCCATTCATCTCTCGGATTCTCGCCCCTCCATGGAAAAGCCCCGCGACACCGGCAAACAAAAAGTCCGCTCGGCCGAAGTGGGCACCGATATCCTCAAGGCCCTGGCCGAATTGTCACCGGCCACTTCGCTGTCGCGCCTGGCTGAACATGTGCAGATGCCGGCAAGCAAAGTGCACCGCTACCTGCAGGCGTTAATCGCCTCGGGGTTCGCCGAACAGAACACCGCCACCAACCATTACGGCCTGGGCCGCGAGGCGCTCAGGGTAGGCTTGGCCGCACTGGGCAGCATGGACGTGCTGAAAGTCGGCGCCCTGCCCCTGGCCGAGCTGCGCGACGAGTTGAATGAAACCTGCTTTCTGGCGGTCTGGGGCAACCAGGGTGCGACGGTGGTACACATCGAACCGGCGGTGCGCGCGGTCACGGTGGTGACGCAGTTGGGGTCGGTGCTGCCGCTGCTCAGTTCGTCCACCGGGCTGGTGTTCAGCGCCTTCCTGCCGTCGCGGGAAACCGTGGAGTTGCGCGAGCGTGAGGTCCAGGCGGGCATCGCCCATGCGCTGGCGGACGATGAGGCCTACGCCGCCACCTGTGCACAGATCCGCAGCCGTGGCCTGCACTTTGTGCATGGGTTACTGATGCCGGGCGTGGATGCGTTGTCGGCGCCGGTGTTCAACGCCGTCGGGCACGTTGCGGCGGTGATGACCGTGGTCGGCCCCACCTCGCTGTTCCACGCCGACGAAGATGCCCGGCGGCGCAGCGCTTGCTGACGGCGACCCGGGCCGTGAGTTGGCGCATGGGCTATCAGCCCTGAATCAGTCGTGCCACTGCGTCAGGGCGACGGCCAGACGGTTTTCCAGGGCGTGGATTGGCG